>JANNQW010000216.1:0-16317 GCA_031400955.1 Verrucomicrobiota bacterium | reverse complement strand
AAAACGCCGCCCGAAAAACTTCCCATTGATGACCAAACCACGCCACCAGTACCGCCCTCAAAGGCCGCCCAGAAATCCCGACTTAACGGACTCGTGAGGGCTTATCTACGTGCCATTCAGCACTGACGCGTAGTCGCCCGTTGCTTCCGTCACCGGCCAATCGCTGCCGAAAACCAAACGATCCTCGCCGAAGCAATCAACGACGAGATCAAGCACCGGGGCGTAAAAAGCGATGTCTTGGGGCGCAGGTTGCTTTTCCACGCGACCGTAGAGAGCCGAGACTTTGCAGAACACGTTTTTTCCCTGCGCCACGGCGCGAAGTGCCGCGACCCATTTGGGATCAAGGAGCGAGCCGTCCAGCTTCACGCCGCCGAAATGATTCAGGATGATCCGGAGATTCGGCACGCGTTTGGCAATCTCGGCGATCTCGTCAAAGCTGTATCCGCCAACAAGAAACTCGACCACCCTGCCCTTATCAGCCGTGAGTTGGAGATCCCGATAAAACGTGTCGGTCAGTTTTTCCTGATACCGCCCGGATAACCGGTAGCCGACATAGCGTTGGTCTTCGCAGAGTTTCTTGAAGAGCGGCTTAAACTCCGGTGTGCCGATGACTTTGGAGAGGTTCCCGATGACGCCCCGGTAGAGTGATTGGTTGTGCGCGGTGATGTCGAGGTTCCACTGGTTGTCGGGCAGGCTTTGGCCCGCTTGGACGACGACCACGCCCCTCACCAAATTGACCTTGGCAATCGGCTCGTGATCCTTCGGAAGAAAACTACGGTAAAGCACTTTGTCGTCTTTTTTAATCCAACCAAGCCCCTCAGTCCGCCCGATGTCCCACAGGTGAACATGACAATCAACAACAGGGACAGGCGCAGTCTCAGCCGAAGAGAGGTTCAGGGATAGAATCCCCATGAATGAAATGGCCTGTGCAATGCGAAACATGGTGGTGTTGATCCCTTTCAATCAAAAAGCGGGCGTTACCAGCCGCAGGAACTGGGAAACTGTCTCATTGACTGTAAAATTACCCGAGCAGTTCGGTCATTTCCCCGGTGCTGTCGGCGAACTTTTCCGTCGGCGCATCCACGGCGTTGAGCATGGAGACGAAGAGATTTGCTAACGGCTTCTTCTTTGCTCCTTCGAAGGCGTGCAGTTTGCCGTGTTTGAATCCCAACGCGTTGCCGCCAGCGAAATGGATCGGGTAGTTTTTTGTGCCGTGCCCGGCGTGCGAGTGGGCGGATCCCCAGAGGACAAGGGTGCGGTCGAGCATGTTGCCATCACCTTCCCTGGTGTCGCGCAGGCGCTGGAGGAAGTAGGCATGCTGTTGAGCGCGCCAGTTGTCCCAGGGGCCGTTTTGTGGGGCGCGACCGTGGGAGAAGTCATGCGAAGAATGTTTGCAGTCGGGGAGGACGTAAGTCGGATACTGCATCGTGGGATGTGAATTTGACGATTCACTCTCGAGCATGAGCGTGGCATAGCGCGTCGAATCAGTCAGGAATGCCAGATAGATAAGATCATACATGCAGCGGGTATATTCCTGCGCTTCCGTGTATGCGACTTCGAGATTCAGCCCCTTGGTATCCACCTTGGGCAGCGGTTCATGGGTCCACTGGCTGGAACGCTCGACCCGCTGCTCGAGAGCGCGGACTGTATCCAGATACTCGCCCATCTTTTCTTGATCGGCTTTACCCAGACGATTATTGAGGCTTTTGGAATGATCCAGCATCACATCCAGCACGCTGGCGTCCCGTTTGAGCCGAGTCCGAACTTGTTCCACACTTGACCCTGCATACGGCTGAAACAGCCGATTGAAGATTTCCTGGGGTTTCTGCATCGAGGGAATCGGTCGGCCCGGACCGTAATGGGAGAGCGTCTTCGCGGATCCGTAAGCGCCGGTGCCGCCCTCGGTGCCGAGGACCAGCGAAGGGAAGCGGGTCTTGCTGCCGTTGATCTTTGTTGCGAATTGATCAATGGAGATGTTGTTGCTCTGCTCAGTGCTAGCCATTAACGCGCCGGTGGCAAAGACATCGCCACTACTGTGGCCGCCCATCCCGAAGCCGCCGGCATGATCGAGATCGCGCAGATAGCTGACGTAGTCCTTGAGCGGAGCAAACGGAGCCGCAGATTTATTGAAAGTCAGCGGACCGGCATCCTTGCACGGCCACCAGTTCCACTCGTGGTGCGGCTTGCCGACAATCGGGATTCCTTCATTGGTGTCGGGCATGTATGCGCCGTAGGCGAAATAGCTGACCAGCATCCGCTTCGGCAGTTCTTTGCCGGCAGCCGCCTTTGCCCAGCCCATGCTTTCCAAAAACGGCAGCGCCAGCGCCATGCCGGTGCCACGAAGATATTCACGCCGACTAAGATGCCAGGATTTCTGTTTCATATGTGTTGTTACGTTGGTCCGATGGGATTTCTTACAGCTTGGGTTGCCCCCGAAAAGTGTCGCTCTGACAGATGGCAATGAGTATGTCTTGAAAGCGATAGTCGTTTTTTTTGGTCTGACTGCATATTTGCTCGACGAGGTAACGGTCCTGAAAAGTAAGACTCCGCCCGAGGCTATAACTGAGAAACCTTCGTATTACGTTTTCAGCGATGTCGTCCTTGCGTTCCTTGAGCAGAAACGCCTTAAGCTGCTCCATCCCGTCCACCGTCGGACCTCGTGGAACGCGGGCGTCAGCATGAATCTCTACAGTGTTGATGGTCTTGAGGTAGGCTTCATACCCCGCCAAATCTTTATCGATCTTTTCGTTGAATCCCCTGACCCTGGTGCCCGGTTTCGGAACCATCGGCTGAAATTTGCCGATCGCGTTGTATTTTTCAAATGGTATCCCCCACGGGTCGAGGCTCGCATGGCATACATTGCAGGTCTCCTGTTTCCGGTGCATGCGCAGTAGGTCCTTGATGGTCACCGCATTGGCCGCGGCTTCCCCGGCGGTGTCCGCCAGCGCGGGCACCTCGGCTGGCGGCGGCTTCACATCTTCGCCGAGGATCGCCTCGCGCAACCACACCGCGCGATAAATCGGATGCGGTGCCGAGCCTGTCGAGTTTGCGACCAGAACCGAGCCCTGAGTGAGCAACCCGCCCAGATGATGCTCGGGCTTGATCGGCACGGCACGGAGTTCGTTGCCTTGCACCCCAGCAACCCCATAATGTGCCGCAAGCGGTTGATTAAGAAATGCAAAATCAGAATCCACCAAGTTTGTGATGCTGGCGTTTCTTCTAATCAGCTCGGCAATGAAGCCAACGGTCTCATCCTCCATGTAATCGCGAATCGTCGGGCGATTGGGCGCTTCCCTTCCTTTCGCCTCACCGCCTGCGATGAACAAAAACCGGGGAAAAAGCTGTTGGTTGATGTTCCGCGTTTTCGCCTTCTCAATACTCAGCCATTGCATCGTGAAGTTCTTCACAAAATCGCCGGAACGTTTGTCTGCGAGCAACCTGCGCACCTGCGCCTCAATCGTTGCCGGATCATCCAGCTTACCCTGCGCAGCGAGCGCTAACAGCGGATCATCCGGCATGCTGCCCCAGAGGAAATAAGACAGTTTTGAAGCCACTTCGTATTGCCGCGCAGCGGCTCCGTTTTGGGCGACTGTATGATAGAGGAATTGCGGTGAAGTGAGAACCAGTGCCAAGGTTTCGCGGATGGCGTCTTCCAACGTAGGAGAATCACCGGCCAAGACATTGTAAACCTTCACGATCTGACCGACTTCTTCCGGCAGCACTGGCCTGCGATACGCCCGCGTCATGAAACGACCGAGCACTTCCCTAACATAAGCCGGCTTATCGGCCTCGCGCAGCGGCGATTGAAACAGTATCCGAGTGTGATGCTCGGGCGGCCAAAGATCAGCAATCGGCGCCTCGAACTCTAACGATTCAACTACGACCCGAGGCCCGGAGAGGTCCCAGGATCCATCATTGCTTTTATGGTCTTCGAGTCGGCCGTCGTCATATAGATTCAGTGGTTTCACGCCCAACGCCGGAGGCGATATCCCCTTTTTCAACGACATCGGGGGGCGCACCGGAAAGTTTTCAATACGCCCGCGCATTTCAAACATCTGGGGATTGTCCGTGGTGTTGGTCAACCGCAGGTTGCCGACGGGCTCAAGCAGAAAGAGCGCAAAAGGACCAGGTGGATAACCCATCACCATTTGCAGTGGAACGCTGTCAACTCCCGGTGGCAGGATCGCAGATGCTTTGAAGCGGATGCGGAACTCGCCGGTTTTCGGCCAGCTTTTCAGGTTCAATCCGTGGACCGCGGTGTTCACACCAGCGCCACGAAAAACACCAATCTCGTCAGCGTTCAAGCGGGCAGCAGTCGTGACTTTTGTGGCCCACTTTGCTTCGGAGCGATGGATCTCCGGCTTGCCTGGATCCACGATTGCAGAAGTCATCGCGCGCCGGGCGCACTCCAAGTAACGATCCATCTGCTCGGGACCGATCAACATGAACTCCGCCGTGTTGTTGAACCGGTAGGGCTTCACCGGATCGTCCGACAGATTGTCGCTCAGCTTCAACTCAAAACCGAGCAGATCCCGCATCGTATTCTGATATTCGAAATTAGTGAGACGACGGGCCGTCGGGACCGTGGACGTCAAATCGGGGCTGCTGGCGAATTTACGTATGTTGACCTCAATCCACGTAATGACCGTCTTGCGGTCAGCATCTTCCGGCTGTCTCTCATCCTCAGGCGGCATCTCACCGCTTCTGAGTTCCTTGAGGACTTTCTCCCAACGCGCCAGATCGCGACCTGCCGCCAGGCCACCATCGATATCGTGAAGTGTGATCTTCCCCTTGCTCTTTTTTGGGCCGTGACAGGAAACACAGTTGGCTTCGAAAACCTTGCTGATGTTTGCGGGAATAGCCGTCGCATCGGCCGGAGCAGCCCAAGCTGAGTGCTGGAGCCCTGAAAACAACAAGCCACCAGCAGCAACGATGACTGAGAGGGCAAACGTTGGTTTGAATCTAATCATGACATTGAATTCTACGCGCACTGTAAAACTGGGGTTGCTCCCGAGAAACCCTTTTTTGGCCAAAACAATCGTTCTGCATTTCCCCGGCAAATTTCTCCTTCACCTTTTTGCGAGATGGGTGGTGTTGGGTTTTTGATGTTTGGTTATTCAAAGAATCTCCTCGGCTTCACTATTTCTTCGCAGGCTCCAGCGCCGCCACGATTGCTGCGAGGAACGGCTCTTTGAATTGGGGTGGCCTTTTTTCTTTGGCAGCACTCGCAGCAAAGGCATGCATATCATTCACCGGAACATTTTGTGCCGCCATGACTTTGGCCGCAATCGCGTTGTATTCGGCTTCCGATCCTGGATCGTAATTAGGCACGCTACCAGGGGTGACAGGGGGGGGAGTGTTGGCCCAGATTAACTTCGCGCCAGTGGCCTTCAAGCGCCGGACCAACTCGCTCAAGTTCTTCTCATAAAGGTCCGGCGAGTTCACGCGCACCCCGCCAGCGGCTTTCCTCAATGCCCGGACACCCTTGAGGCCCGGATGCTTGTAGCAAAGGTCGGCGATACCGAGGTTGAAGTGAATGACGTTCCACTTGTCCCTGCCTAACATCTCCTCGAGATACGCCAGCGCGTATGCGCTGTCACCGGGATTGGCATAAACGAATTGCGCAGGCCCTTTGAATTCTTGGACCGCAGAATTACTAGTCAGGTTTTGATAGAAATTGTCGCCGAGGATCAGCACTCGCGGCAAGGGATCTGCCGCAAGGACATTGAATCCAAGCATCAACAACACCGCAAAAAACTGCAACTTCAGCCGAAACATACTCAGCTCTTCAATTCTGTCATTTCGCCGGTGCTGTCAGCGAACTTTTTAGTCGGGGCATCGACGGCGTTGAGCATGGAAACGAAGAGATTTGCCAGCGGCTTCTTTTTATCGCCCTCGAACGCATGGAGCTTCCCGTGTTTGAAGCCGAGGGCGTTGCCGCCGGCGAGATGGATGGGGTAATTTTTCGTGCTGTGCGCGCCGTGAGGATGGGCGGAACCCCAGAGGACGACGGTGCGGTCGAGCATGTTGCCCTCGCCTTCCTTGGTGTCGCGCAGGCGTTGCAGGAAGTAGGCGTGCTGCTCCGCGCGCCATTTGTCCCAGAGTCCGGATTCCGCAGGGCGCTTGTGCGAGAGGTCGTGGGTGGCGCCTTTGTAGCCGAGGACGTAGGTCGCGTAGTTCCACATCTCGTTGCTTTGCGATTGCTCGCTTTCCAGCATGAGCGTGGCATAGCGCGTGGAGTCTGTCTGGAACGCGAGATAAAGCAGGTCATACATGCAGCGGATATATTCCTGCGCCGCCTTGTAGGGCACTTCGAGATTCAGCCCCTTGGCATCCACATTGGGCAGCGGTTCGTGCGTCCACTGGCTGGTGCTTTCGACCCGCTTCTCGATGGCCCGCACCGTGTCCAGATACTCGCCCATTTTTTCCTGATCCGCTTTGCCAAGACGGTTGTTCAGACTCTTGGACTGCTCCATCATCAAATCAAGCACGCTGGCATCGCGTTTGAGCCGGGCGCGGATTTGTTCAACACTCGATCCGGCATAGGGCTGGAACATCCGGTTGAAAATTTCCTGGGGTTTCTGCATCGAGGGAATCGGCCGGCCCGGCCCGTAGTGAGAGAGCGTCTTGCAGCTTCCGTAGGAACCGGTGCCGCCTTCGGTGCCCAGAACCAGTGATGGATAGCGGGTCTTGTGTCCGTTGATCTTGGCGGCGAGTTGATCAATGGAGATGTTGTTGGTCTTTTCATCGCCGGCCATGTTCGCGCCGGTGCCGAAGACGTCTCCACTGCTGTGCCCGCCAAGCCCGTAACCGCCCGCGTGGTCGAGGCCGCGCAGGTAGCTGACGTATTCCTTGAGCGGTTCGAACGGGGCCGCAGATTTGTTGAAGGTCAGAGGCCCGGCATCTTTGCACGGCCACCAGTTCCAATCGTGGTGCGGCTTGCCGGCCACTGGCATCCCGTCCTTGGAGTCGGGCATATAGGCACCGTAGGCGAAATAACTGATCACCATTCGCTTCGGTAGCTCTTTGCCGGCGGCGGCCTTATTAGCCCAGCCCATGCTTTCGAGCAACGGCAGCGCCAGCGCCATGCCGCTGCCCTTGAGAAATTCTCGCCGGTTCAAATGCCAGGATTTTTGTTTCATAAATTTAGTTACGTTTGCGCGATGAGATTTTTACGGCTTTGGACGTCCCCGAAAAGCCTCGCTCTGACAGATGGCGATGATCATGTCCTGAAAGCGATATTCGTTTTGCTTGGTTTGTTTGCAGAGTTGCTCAACGAGGAACTTGTCACGGTATGTAAGGCCACGGCCCATGCCATAGCTTAGCAGCCTTCGCATCACATTCTCGGCGATGTCATCCTTGCGCTCTTTAAACAGGAAAGTTTTGAGTTGCTCCATCCCGTCAATCGTCGGGCCGCGCGGAACGCGGGCGTCGGCGTGGACTTCCACGGTGTTGATGGTCTTGAGGTAGGCTGCGTAGCCGGCCGGATCCGTGTCGGTTTTTTCATTGAATCCTCTGACTCTGGCGCCTGCCTTTGGAACCATCGGCTGAAATTTGCCGGTGGCGTTGTATTTCTCGAAGGGGATGCCCCACGGATCGAGGCTGGCGTGGCAGACGTTGCAGCTCTCCTGTTTCCGGTGCTGGCGCAGCAAATCTTTAATCGAGATGGCTTTTTCCGCCGCATCTCCGGCGGAGTCCGACAGGGCCGGAACCTCTGCTGGCGGCGGCTTCACGTCCTCGCCGAGAATGGCCTCGCGCAACCACACCGCGCGATAGATCGGATGCGGTGCCGAGCCCGTCGAATTTCCAATCAGAACAGATCCCTGTGTGAGTAGCCCTCCCAAGTGATGCTCGGGTTTGACCGGCACTGGACGAAGCTCAAGTCCCTGCACGCCGGGCACGCCGTAATGCGCGGCAAGCGGCTGATTCAGAAATGCGAAATCCGAACTCACGATGGCAAGCGCACTCGTGTTGCGTTTGATCAGCTCGGCAATGAAACCGACGGTTTCATCGTGCATATAATCCCGGATCGTCGGGCGAAACATTACCTCTGTGCCGGCCCGTTCGCCCACGTGACCCACGTAGAGGAAGCGCGGAAAAATATCGCGGTTGATGCTCACCGTCTTCATCTTCGCAAGGCTGAGCCATTGCGTCGTGAAGTTGTTCACGAAATCGCCCGAACGCTTGTCCGCCAGTAAGCGGCGAACTTGCGTTGCCATCACCGCCGGGTCATCCAGCCGCCCCTGCCCAGCCAGTTTCAACAGCTCGTCATCCGGCATGCTGCCCCAGAGGAAATACGAAAGCTTGGAGGCCAACTCGTAGTGGCGCGACGCCACGCCGTCCTGCGCGACCGTGTGATACAAGAATTGCGGCGAAATCAGCACCATCGCCAGCGTCTCGCGCATGGCCCCCTCGAGTGTATCGAAATCCTTGGCGAAAATACGGTGGATTTGCACAAACCGCTCGACCTCGTCCGACGTGGGCGTTCGCCTGAAAGCGCGAGTCGCAAAGCGCGTGATGACCTCGCGGGCATAGGCCTTGGGGTTGGATTTACGCAGCGGCGAATCGAAGAGAATCCGCGTGTGGTGCTCCGGTGGCCAGACGTCGGTAACGGGTGCCTCGAACTCGACCGACTCAAGGAGGATGCGGGGTGCCACGCCACTCCACGAGTCGTCAAAAGCACTCTTGCGATGATCGTTGAGTTCTCCGTTGTCGAAAAGATTCTGGTAATAGACGTAGATTTGGGGAGGCTTTACGCCCGTCTTGGTGATCCCGCCTGGCGTAATCGGAATGTTCTCGATTCGCCCGCGAAACTCAAACTCCCGGGCCTGCGCCGGATCGTTTCGCAGATGCACCGTGCCCACCGGCTCATACACACCAGCGCCAGCATCGCCCCTCAGCAAGGTTCCCATCACCAGCCGCAGCGGGACCTCCTTTTCGCCGGGAGACAGGATGGCAGAAGCCTTCACGCGGATTTTGAACTCGCCCGTCTTCGGCCAGTCCTTCAAAGTAATGCTCCCGTCGCCCGTCCCGGCACCCTTATAGACGCCGATTTCGACACCCTGCTCCCCGGAATTGGGCTGCCCCTTCTTGCCGGGAGAGAGAGCTTGCGCGGTGCGGTGGATTTTCGGGTCGCCGGGATCGACGATCGCACTGGCCATGGCCTGCCGGGCGCACTCTAGGTAGCGATCCATCTGCTCCGGGCCGATCAACATGAACTCCGCCGTGTTGTTAAAGTGGTAAGGCTTCACCGGATCTTCGGGCAGGCTACTGATAAGCTTCAATTCGAACCCAAGCATATCCCGCATCGTGTTTTGATACTCAAAGTTAGTGAGGCGACGCGTTGTTGGAGTGGGAGCCGCCTGCGCCGCGTTGCTCGCAAATTGACGCATCCCCGACTCGATCCATCCAATCAGTGAATTTCTTTCGGCGTCAGTCGGCTGTTTTTCATCCTCCGGGGGCATCTCCCCACTTTTGAGTTCCTTGAGAATTTTCTCCCATCGCTCCATGTCGCGCCCGGCAGCCAAGTTCCCATCGAGTGTGTGCAGGGTGATCTTCCCCTTGCTCTTCTCCGGCCCGTGGCACTTGATGCAGTTGTCTTTGAAAAACGGAGCCACCTGGGTTTCAAAGCCCTCTTGTCCGACGGAGCGCGCGACTGGAGCAACTGCTTCGTAATCTGTGGATGCTACCGGAACGACGATGCTGTTATTATTGAAGTCGCACTTCAGCCCGCCCGCATCTCTTCCGAGCAAGCTCATCTTCGTCCCCGCAGGAAGGGTCATGCGTCCAAATTGCAGCTGCACAATTACGGGCTTGGTAAGCGTGATCACGGCCTTGGTCGTGGCGGGTGCGGCCACATTCACGCCTGAGCCCGAAGCATGAGCGAGGGCGGCGAAAACCGCGATGATGTTCAGTAAAAGGGCGTTGAGCTTACTCATGCTTCCATTTCTTCAGGATTTCCACCACCATAGCGCAGCCGACGGCCATGTCGAGATTGCAGTTGCTGCCCGCGTGGTTGGATTGTCCCGCCAGAACCATTGCGACAAAATCTGCTGCATGATTCATGAGTGTGTTGATCAAAGGTTGCTGACTCGTATGTGCCGCTGGTCGAAAACTGTAGAGAAATCAGTGGTCAGGATTCATTCCCAACTTCCGATCTATAACTTTTCAACCCGCTATTTCACCGGTGTTAGCGTGAATTCCTTGATGGTCAGGCCTCGGCTTCCTTCGGGACGGGTGAAACGCAGGCTGTTTTTTCCTTTGGCGAGCGCAAGTTCCGCCGGCGGGGTCGTCTCCCATTTGCCGATGGTGTAGGGCACTGTGATTTCAACTGGCTGTTTGGCATCGTTCGTCGTGAGCAGCATCTTCGGGTTATCCTGCACTGTGGTGACGCGGGCCGTGAGGGCATATTTGCCGGCGCTCGGAAGTTCGATGTCGCAGTTGATGCTGCCGCCGCCGGAGAACAACTGGTGGCCTCCCAAAAAGCTCCCAACGATCTGGGCGCCGCTGCAAGCCGCTGCCGGAATGGTGATCACGCCGTTAGGGGCGATAACGATCTTCTTGTCCGCATCCGTAACCGTGGCCTTGACGAGCGCTCTGGCTCTCGTCTCTGCGGATTCATTGGCTTCGCCCAGATTCTCACCGAGCGCCGCCAGTTGCACTGGCTTCGCCTCGGCGACGATCGCCTTTTTCTCGTAAATGGACAGGATGTTCCACAAGCCGGGATTGCCCGGTTTCATGCTGATGTATTTCTGTTCGCCCAGCGCGTCCCCGGCCCACTGGGCGCGCAAGGCTTTCTCGAATGCCTGCGGCTGTTTCCGAGACTGGGTCTCCAAGACAAAGTCCGCATCCGTCATGTTCATCACCCCTTTGGCATCGCGATAGCCCCAGCCGGCGCCAAGGTTGATGACCCATCCGTTGGGGGTCCAACGGGCCAGCGCCGCATGTCCTTTCTGGGGTCGGGCCACCGTGGGGATGCCAAAAGCGCGGAGGATAAACCGGCCGAAAAACGCGCGTCGGCCGCAGATGCCACCGTTCTTGATGATATTCTGGGAACTTTGCAGAGAAGGCACGTCATCTTTCACGTTTTGCGAGCCGTAACGGACATCTGTCGCGACCGCCTGCGAGTAGCGCCAGCCATAATTCGGATTCAGGACATGGTCGGGGCGATAGTTGCGGAGCATCTCACGCCCCCACGCCAGGGTTTCATCGGACTCATCACCGTTGACGACATTGCGGAGTTCCCATGCAGAAAGATCTTTGAAAGCAGGGTCCAGTTCGCCGGCAAGGCAGGCTTTTTCGAAATGCAGATAGCGCTTCACAGGGTCCACCACGGACGGAGCATCGGTTGCGTCCTTGGGATTGCTCTGCGCGATCGGCACCGAATGTTCGAGACTCGCCCCCAGCGCCAAGCGTTGGAAAACGCCCTCCTTGGCCCGTGGGCTGGCTTTTTGAATGGCGGCATAGACCTGCATCGCTGCTCCATACTTGCCATCCCTAGCGCCACCGGCTGCGAGCATCTCTTTCATCAGCTTGGGATCCCCCAGTAGCTTTTCGATCAGCGCCTCCTGCTCCTTACCCTGCTGGGCAAATTCTGACAGACCACGCGGCGTGGCGTTCGCCAGCACGGCGCACTTGACGAGTTTGGCGTCGAGTTTGTCGCTCGAGAGGAAGGGCTCCGCCTTGGTGAGAAGCACCTTGGCGGCGGCCAGTTCATTGGCTTGTGCCTGGGCCAGTGCAGCTTTGGCCGTCTCGCTCGTTTTGACTGCGCTGGCCGCGTCAGCGTTAGCTTTGTCCAACGCTTCCTGACGTTCCTTGAGCGCTTTGAGTCCGTCTTCTTTGTTCGCCTGCCAATTAGCCAGATCCTTCTTCGCCGTTTCGCGCTCGGCATCCGTGGTCGCCTTTTTTAGCGCTGCCTCGGCTGCGGCTATGCCTTTCTCTGCGCCGCCAATCCATTTGCCTTTCGCATGTTCCACGGAGCCTTTTGCTGCTGCTATCTTATCCAAAGGCTGCTGCGCCGCAGTTCCCGCCGATTGCGCCGCCTTGACAGCATCGCGGGCCTTTTGCAAAGCGGCCACCTGTTGCTCATCGAACTTCGGCAACTCCCTGGCGATCTCTGCCTGCAATGTCGTGAGTTGCCCGGCATAGCGTGCTTCGAGCTTCTGCCCGGCCTCGGTGAGAGGAGATGCTGCCGCGACAGTTATGGCCGCGTGGATGTTTAATGCACCCATCGCCATGGCGGTGAAAGTGATTCCGATGCTTAGCAACTTTCTGATATTCATGTAGTAAATCGTTTTGATTCTTAACTTTCCAAAGTCATCTGGTGGTTGATCCTAGCTTATGAACCGCTTGATGGCCCCGGACTGATCGAGCTTCTTACGGGACATCTCGAGATCGAGATCGCCGTAGTGCTTGATGGGATTTCCGTGGGCATTGAGCAGGGTGGTATATAAGTTGCCGATGGTTTTGTGTCCCTCGGTGCCGTGGTAGGGCAGGCGGATGTAGCGGCCGGCCATGTTGAGATTGCAGTTGTTGCCCGCGAGAATGACAAAGGGTGCCTCGAAACCCCAGCCGTGATGCGTTTCTCCGCCTTCGGGGAAATACATGATCATGGTGTTGTCGAACATCGTGCCTTTGCCTTCGGGTTCGGCTTTGAGACGCTCGACGATGCGGGCGACCTGGCGCATGTGGCCGATGCGGATGTTTTCGCGAATTTTGTCGGCAGGGACGCCGCCGTAGCTTTCGTTGTGGCCGATGGCGTGGATGGAGATGCGGTCGCTCTCGTTTCCAGCGAGGCCGCGCACGGGCGTGGAGAGTTCATCAATGGTGTAGGTGACCACGTTGGTCAGGCCGGTGATGAGGGCGGCGATGAGGATGTCGGTCATGGCTTCCTCTTTCTCCGGGGAGCTGGCGTTGAGGCCGCCATCGGCGTGGATATTTCCGATCTGGGGAATGCGCTTCGCGATGGAGCCAGCCATTTTCGAGAGCTTTTCATTGCGGGAGAGGATGCCTTCGATGGACGTGATGTGGCTGCTGAGCTTTTGTTTCTCATAGCCCAGGAGAATGCGCTCTTTGAAGGATTCCTCGCTCTCCAGAAAGTTGAGCATGTCGTTGTCGGAATTCACGGCACCGGGGTTCGTGACCGCGCGGAAGAGTTCGTTGAAGGCGGTCTGCGGGTCGGCATAGCAATAGTTCCGCTGGTGCGGGCCGGAGGCGGAGTAGCCGGAGACGATGCCGGTGCGATATTTGGAGTAATCGCCCGTGAGCGAGAGCTCGACGTGGCCAAACGGCGAGGGAAAAAGCTTCGCCAGCTCGAAATCAATCGTGGCGCGCTTGATGCCGCTGAGGGAATTGCGGTTCGATTTGTAAGCGCCCATGATGGACGAATACGAGTAGTGGCCATTCTCGCTCATCATGCAGGAGAGGCCCTGGAGGATGCAGAGGTTCGCCTTGTGCTTGTCCAGCGCGCGCAGATAGAGAGGCAGCTCATGGTTGCGCAGGTCCACTTCGAGCGGCTGCTTCTTTGCTTCGAGCGCCTTGTCTTTTTCCGAGAGCGTGGGCAGCGCGACTTCGTTCGGGCGTTCGCCATTGGATTTGCGGATGAAGACAAAGCGCTTGGGGAAACCAGCGCCCGCAGTCGTGGCGCCGAACGAATCCAGGAAAGGTGTGAGTGAGAGCGCGCCTGCGCCAAGCACAGTGGATTTCAGGAAGTCTCTTCGGGTTTTCATAGGGTTAGTTGGTGGCTGGTTTGCGGTAGATGAATGAGTCGGATGTGAGCAGGGAGACGATGACGGCGTCGAAGCTGCCACCACTTTGGACGTAGGCTTGGTCGGCGTCCATTAGAGTCTTCGAGTCCGAGAGAACTTCGTTGCGCCCCAAGAAATAGCGGAAGGCATGGCGGATGATGGACTGGCGGACTTTCGTGGATTTCGCGAGACGACCGGCAAGGTCGATCGCGTCCTTGATATCGCCGTCAAGACTCGCGTCGCCTGTTCCGACGAGCTTGCCTTTGGCGTCCACCGGCAGGGTCTTGTAGATGTCCCTCAAATCCGCCTGCGGTGAACCTTTGTCCGGCATTTTTTTGATGAGGTTGTCAGGATGCTCCAGGGACTCCTCGGTGCGGAAGCGTCCGAAGTCGTCATACATTTCAAAGCTAAGTCCCAAGGGGTTCATCCGCTCATGGCAGCCCCAGCAATATTCCGCTTTGGTGACTTTTTCGAGGCGACCACGCAAGGTGCTGTGATGATCCTCCGGGATCACGGCATCCACCGTGACCGGCACATCGGGGATGGTTCCAGCCAGCAATTTTTCCCGCACCCATTTGCCGCGCCTCACCGGGTCGGTCGCAGTGTTTCCAGCAAAAGCGATCAACCACGCGGGGTGCGTGAGGATGCCCTTGCGGTGCTCCATTTTTGCAGGCTGGGTCGCGGGGTAGTTCCAATTGGCCATGTCGAGATTGAAACTTTTAGCGACCTCGGAGCCGCGCATATCCTTGCCCGTGCGTGTCAGCGCAGTGCTCGGGGCTCCAAAGTGCGTAGAAAACGGCGCGGTCGCGGTCTGCCCCTTGCCCAAGCGCTCCGTCAGGCTGGTCATGACGGCCTTGAAATTCCGGAGAGAATTCTGGCGGCCTTCATACGCGCCGACAGTGTCCGTATTCACGCCCGCGATCGGGTGTTCCTTAAGAAAAGGCGCGTGAGCTTTCAATTGCTCGACATCGAAGTCCTTCCATTTCTTATCTTTGAAATAGTCATAGACTTCCCGGAAGCGCCCGGCACCTGCGGCCATGGCGGCGTTGTTGCCAGAGTGGTAAACATAAAATTCTTCGGTCGTGAACAGCTTCTCGAACACGCCCTTGTCTTGCTCAAGAATGTGCTCCACCAGCATGTCCGCCTCGCTGACGAGCCTTGCGCTCGCGTCGATATAGTTGCCCCCGAATCGCTTGTTGTCTTTGAAGATGGGGAGCAGGCCCGGGTAACCGAAGAACTCGCGGAAGAAGCGCAGCTTGCGAATCGGAATGTTCGTAAAGCTGTCATTCAGACCAACTCTCTCCACTGCCTCATCGATGACGTAATACTGGCTGCGATTCTTCAGCATCCGCTCCACTTCGCGCTTGTAATCGTCTCGCGTATTCAGCTTTCCGCTGCTCGCGGCGGCGGCGAGTTCCTTGTCGGGACTGCTGTCCGTGAGCGCGTAGGCGAGCGCGTAGCTGGCATCGCGCGGTGAAAGCATCTTGCGTCCATGCACGTCCGCTTTGTCTTCGCCGAACTCCAGGCGATAGACAAAATCAGTCCGGAGAACAAGGGTCTGGATAAGTTTCTCGATGGCCTTCTCGCTCCCAATTTTTTGAACATACGCCTTCGTCAGCGTGGTGTATTCCGCCTTCTCCTGCGAATTCGGGGCGCGCTCAATGACCTTGGTGAAAAGCTGCTCCACGAGATTGCCTGTCGTCACATCGCCCGGACCACCGGCCTTGAGACGCTCCTGCCGAAATCCATCTTCCCAGTCGGCCATGCATTTTTCAATGATCGTATTATAACGATCCCCGGCCTTGCGATGCTTGAGGAGGGCGGCGCGAATGATTGCCATCTCGGATTCGGCCGGAGCTTTTGACACTTTGCCTGGATTTGACTTCGACTTCGCTTTCTCCATTTCTTTCAGCAAGCCCTCCATGTAGCCGCGCATAAATTTCACGCGCGACTGGATCGCGCGTTCGTTCACGCCAATCAGGAACCAGTCCTTTTCGCATTTAAGAATCAAGGCATCGTCCTTTTCGCCATTCAGGGAGTTTTTCTGAATGGCAGAATATATCTGGGCCATGTCCTCGCGGGGCATGTTGGAAGACGCGATGGCGAAAACCGAGTTTTTCAGGACTTTCCCATCAGGTCCTTTCGCGTCTTGAAGGGGCTCGCGTTTCGTTGGCACAAATGCCGGCAGCAAGGAGTCATTCTTCTCCTTGTAAATTTCGCGCAGCAACGACTCGATGCTGGCATTGAGATAGCTTTCGCGATCCGCGAGGATTTTCTCATGCGCCCATTCCGACGCCATGATGGCTTCGATCGCGGGAGTGTAGGTCTTTATCTTCTTCGCACGCGCGATCATGAACGCCGACACCTCTTTCCCATTTGTCAGCATCGTGAGCAAGTGCCCGCCATCCAACGCGGTGGTGTCGTAGTAGCGGACGCCGCTGTGAGTGGGCAGAAGAAAAGGATTGGTCAAATTCACTCCGCTCCGGCTGTTGTCGCCGATAACCTGCTGCCGTTTGCCATCAACGTTGCGCTGGCCGACACTCTCCAACAGCTTGTTGAACTTCGCGTCGAA
>JANNQW010000215.1:0-3562 GCA_031400955.1 Verrucomicrobiota bacterium | reverse complement strand
CTCACGAGCGGGTCGCGAATGCCGTGAGCTTCCATCAGGCTGCGGTTCATCGGCTGAAAGAGCAAGCCAGCGTAGAGGATGTAACGCGGGCGCTGGTTGTATTGTTCGCCCATCGTGAGATAGGGCAGGAAGCGCTTGAGTGTGATCTCGATAGTCTCTTTTTTGCCATCACGCAGGATTTCCAGCTTCACCTTGTCGCCGACGAACTTGCGCTCCACGACCTCGTTCATGTTCACCATCTCGCCGTGGTATTTGATGTAGCCGTTGTTATAGACAACCTGGCCGTCGATGCTCAGAATCACGTCGCCAATTTTGAGCACGTCGCCCGCAGCTCCGGCGCTCTCCACGTTGCTGACGAAGACGCCGATGCCATTGTCTTCCATCGAAAGCGCCTTGCGTTGCGCGGGATTCTCAATGGGAAAATCGCCCACCGCGATGTCCATGTAATGGTCGTATTGGCCGTCCTTGATGTCGTCGAGGAAGCGCTGGATCACCGGCACCGGGATGATGTAACCGACATTTTGCGCCACGGCGCCGCTGTAGCCCTGGAAGGCGACGCCCACGACCTTGCCATTTTGCAGAACCGGGCCTCCCGAGTTGCCGGGATTGATCGCCGCATCCACCTGGATGGCGAGGTGCTGGTCGATGCCGCTGTGCGAGTAGCTTTGGAAGTCGATGCGCGAGACCACGCCGCGCGTCACGCTGACGCGCTCGCCGCCGATAGGATAGCCCACCGCGATGACCTCGGTGTTGAGCTGCGGAATGCCGTCCAGCGCCAGCGGCAGGAGTTTTTCGAATGGCAGGGGATTCTCCGCTTCGATGATGGCCAGGTCGCAGTCATGCGCGATGAATTTTACATGGGCCTCGTAGGGCTGGGGATCGTCCATCAGACGGATGACGAGTTTGGTGCTGTTGCTGACGACGTGGGCGTTGGTGATGAACTGGTTTTTTCCAACGAGCCAGCCGGTGCCCGATCCCGAGGTGGGCCGGCCTGAAAGCCAGGGTGTGCGGTAGTCGGGAAAGAGGAACGAAGCTTCGATGCGCACGATGCTCTTCCAGATCTCCGGCTTCACAGTGGCAGAAAGCGGGGTGGCCGGCTCGGCGGGTGGCGGCACAGGGACCACCGCAGCCGTTTGGGACGAGACGGGCCGCAGCAGCACGGCAAGAAGGAGAAACACTGAAGCGAAGCTCTTTTTCATAGGGGGAAAACGCGGGCAATGAATCGCCCCGCTGCGGAAAGACGCAAGTGAATCCGGTGAGTCACATGACAGGAGCGCGGATTTTAGTCCGTATTCAGCTGAATGACCAGCGGACTGAAGTCCGCGCTCCTGCCGGGATGCTGCACATTGAAGCGCCACTCCATCACGTCGCCGTCCTTCATGAGGTATTCTTTGCCTTCGATGCGGAATATCCCCAGCAGATGATGAACCCAACGAAGGCCAGTCCGTGTGTCACAAAAACTGAGATCGAATGCGCACGGCTGTAAAAGAATACAGCCTCGGTGACTTCGGTGTCCTTTCCGTGCTCACTTACAAAATACTTGCCTTGATCAACTCGCCCGTTGAGTGCGCTACCGCCAATACATCCAGTGATGATGGCAAAGGCGATGAAGTTCAGGATGCCAATAATTACCAAGACAGCACCGATCCGAGCGAGTGCTTTCATAGAAGTGACCGCTACACATTGAACCGCCACTCCACCACGTCGCCGTCCTTCATGAGGTATTCCTTGCCTTCAATGCGGAGCTTGCCTTTCTCGCGGCATTTGGCGTAGGACCCGAGTTCGGCAAGATCGTGATAAGGGACGATTTCACCGGCGATGAAGCCGCGCTCGAAGTCGCCGTGGATAACGCCTGCGGCCTGCGGAGCCTTGCAGCTTTTGGTGATGGTCCAGGCGCGGGTTTCTTTTTCGCCAGTGGTGAGGTAGGTCTGTAGGCCGAGCAGGTCATAGACGCTCTTGATGAGACGCGTCACACCGCTGTCTGAGACTCCGATGTCGGCCAGGTATTGCGTCGCTTCTTCCGGCGCGAGATCGATGAGCTGGCTCTCGATCTCCGCGCTGATGACGACTGCGCTGGCGCTGTGCGCGTGTTTGACATATTCGCGCACCTTGCTGACAAAAGGATGTTTGTCCGGCTCGTTGCTGGCGGTGGCCAGATCGTCCTCAGAGACGTTGCAGGCGAAGATGCAGGGCTTGCTGCTGAGCAGGAAGAAACTCTTGAGCAGCTTCAGTTCGTCCTCGTGACCGTGGAGATCGAGCGTCACCGCTGGTTTCCCGGCATCGAGATGCGGAATCAGCTTGTCGCACAAGGCCACTTCGGCCAGCGCTTCCTTTACGCCGCGCCGCGCGTCCTTGTCGAGACGCTGCTTGCGCTTGTTCACGGAATCCATGTCGGCGATGATGAGCTCGGTGTTGATGATCTCAATGTCGCGCACCGGGTCGATACTGCCGCTGACATGGGTGATGTCGCCGTTCTCGAAGCAGCGCACCACATGCACAATGGCGTCCACTTCGCGGATGTGGCTGAGGAATTTGTTGCCGAGTCCTTCGCCCTGGCTGGCGCCTTTGACGAGACCGGCGATGTCCACGAACTCGATGGCCGCATGGATCAGTTTGCTGGAGCCGCTGATTTTGCTGAGGACTTCCAGGCGCTCGTCCGGCACGGTGACGACGCCGACATTGGGGTCGATGGTGCAGAAGGGATAATTGGCCGCCTCCGCCTTCCGGGTGCGGGTGACCGCATTGAAGAGGGTGGACTTGCCGACGTTGGGGAGACCGACGATGCCTGCGCGTAACATGGGGTGGGGACTCTAACGAGAAGCCGCCATTGCGCGAATCAAAAGTATGCCCGGCTCTGTTTTCTCAGCCCGCCGCGATCAGAACGTCCTCGTTTTTCAAGCTACCGTTCATGAAACGGCGATAGACATGCTGGTTCGGGCGGATCATCTCATGGGTCTTGGCCACAGTCGTGAACTGCAGGGCTACTCCAGGAGACTCCTGCCAGTTGCGGACGGATTTCTGTTCGTCTTTGGTCTGCGCGTAAAGCGTGTGGTCGAACTCGGCCTCCCTGTGGACTTCCCCATCGTGGATGTGGACTGTCGGGAAAAATATCTTCTCCGGCATGGCACTGGGAAATGAAAAAGCCATCGGATGGACGGTTGTGTTGCCTGCCTTGAGTTTGAAGACGGCAAAACCGAATGATTTGTAGCCCGGCAGCTTGTCCCATACCTGCGGCGGAAGAGAAAAGCGCGCATCGAGGCGCGAGAAATCCGCGATGGTGGGAACGAAGCTGGCGTCGAATGCACCGACCGAAACCACACGCAAAGGCTCGCTTGCTGCTTTAGGCCCGCGGTATGCCAATGAATTGCTCCCAGACTCTGGCTTGGGAAATCCTTTTTCGAGATCATCGAAAAGAGCGGGATATTTCTCGAAGTTGAAAAACTTGACCGCATCTGCGCCGCTTCCAGCTGCGACGGGCAGCGGCAGCACCATGGCCACGTCTTGTTTCGAATTTAGCGACATGGAATAAATCACGACCTGATTGCCATGCTCGCCCATCCGC
>JANNQW010000214.1:0-3202 GCA_031400955.1 Verrucomicrobiota bacterium | reverse complement strand
CCCAACACATCGCGTCGTGCTACAGAGAAGCCGGCGAAGACTGCCGAATCTTGGTCGAGCGAACCTGAAGCTTCCTCATGATGGTCTGAATCCGTCGTCCCGTCAGTCCGGTGTCCCGCAGCACCGCCTTGACCGCTGCACTCGGGACCATTTCAACCTGCGAAGTCGGGGGCACACGCGTGAGCCCTGGGCCCTGATATTCCAATTCAGCCAACTCGTTCCAAGTCCCTGGAGGCACGGTGACTTTGCGCGAGGGCTTTGAAGGCGGTGTCCAGGCCATGGTCAGTTGGATTTGATGGTGATGTTACCCTGCTTTGCGACGATCTGCATGGCGGTCGCCGCTTTCATCCTGCTTCGTGCGGAAGGCAGCGATGAGGAAAAGCACCATGAACCCTGCGAAAATGGCGATGGGTGTCCAGGTCGCCGCGCCTTCGAAGTAATGGCCGCTATGGAAGAATTTTACGAACCATGCGAATTGCATGAGGATGGTGCACGCCGCGCCGAGTGAGGCGAGGAAGAACCACTTCCGCACGCGGGCGACCATGAGCAGGCCGATGTCCAGCAGCGCGATGTAGCCGAAAAGGCCGGGCGGATTGTCCTGGCCCGTGCTGCAAAAAATGGGCGTGAGAAAGCCGCCGAGCATCCCGAGAATCGCGACGACCAGGGCATTGAGCCGAACTGCGAGAAGAAAAGCCGTCGCAGTGATGAGCGTCATGAGGCCGAAAGCAATCAAGGCACCCTGGCCCCCCTCGCCGAAGAGATGGTAGCGGGAGTGCGCCGCGTAGGTGACGCCATAAAGAATGAGCGTGCCGGAAGCGCACAAAGTTTGCGCGAGCACCCGGTATTTCTCCTGGCGATGAAGCATTACGCCGCCGGCCATGACGCCTGCACCGACGATGAAGCCGATGGCGATGCGTGCGGTTGGCGGGATGAGATTATGCTCGAACGAATATTTGACGAAAAATGCGATGCCGAAGAACAGCGCGAGGCCGCCGAGCCACGCGAAGAGCTTCACGCCCATGAACTGCTCGAGGTTGAGCGCGGGCAGTTTGAAAGCCGGTGCTTGCTTTGGTGTTTCGTCTCGTAGGGGTGGAGGGGCGGGATTGGAGGCGACGGTTGATTTGCGAGTCGAAGATATGATCGGCACCGCTTTGGATGCGGCGAAAGAGAACGGCAGGGGCGGAGGCGTGACCGGTGTTTCGGCGACCTGTTCCGCGTGTTCTTCTGGGTGAGAAGGCTCGGTGAGCCCGGCTAGTCTTTGATGTGCCGCTAGATATTCGTTGGGCGCAGGTTCGATTGCTTCTTTGACTTCGGGTTTGCTCATCGGCTCCTTGGCAATCACGGGAGTGCTCTGTTCGAGTTTAAGCAGCCGTTGATGCAGCGCGGCTAAGTGCTCGCGCATTCTTCCTATTTGGAGCAAGGCTTCGCTGGATTTGATGGCGGCGCGGATCGGAAGAACAAAGACAAGAATGATCAGGCCGATGAAGATCAGGATGAGCAGCAGGTATTCGTCGCGCATAGGAGGAGGTGGGTTGAAATCGTTTCAGCCTAATGCTTCGGATTCGTGGTTCCAATTGAATAAATGTGGCGCATCATTGATTTCATCAATAGACTTCAGCGGAATTCGGCAGCCATGAACGTCCACCATCTCGAGCTCTTTTACTATGTCGCGAAGCATGGTGGCGTGAGTGCTGCGGCGCGGCACATGCCCTATGGCATCCAGCAGCCGGCGATCAGCGCGCAGATTTTGCAGTTGGAAGATTCACTGGGTGTCACCTTGTTCCATCGGAGGCCATTCAATCTCACGAAGGAAGGCGTGGAACTTTTTGAATTCGCCGCGCCCTTCTTCGGCGGGCTCGACAAGCTGGGTGAGAAGCTGCGGGGCGGAGCGGATAAGCGAATTCGAATAGGGACTCCAGAAATCGTACAGCGCGACTATCTGCCGAATCTTCTGAAACGGATGCGGGTTCTTGTGCCCGGCTTTCAGTTCAGCCTTTCGCCGGGAACAGAGGAGCAGCTTATCAATCTGCTTCGGATGCAGTCCGTGGAAATTGGGTTGTGCACGCTGACGGGGAAACGTCCGGAGGGCATGCAGTGGCGCGAACTTGTCCAGCTGCCGATGGTGCTTCTCGTTCAAGAGAAAAGCGGCATTACTTCCGCTGCGGAAATACTTGAGCGAGATCGGATTGATCTGCCGCTGGTCACGGTGCCTGCGGAGGAGACGCTTTCACGGCTTTTTCAGTCGGAGCTGCAGAAGCGAAAGATCGACTGGTTTCCCGCAGTGGAAGTTCCGGGGCTGGAGCTTGTGAGCCGCTATGTGCTGGAAGGCTTTGGTGTCGGTCTCGCTTTTGGCACGCCGGGTGTTCCGCTGGCGCGCGGCATTCGGGCGCTGCCGCTCAAGGGTTTTCCCGAAGTGAAGTTCGGCGCACTGTGGCTGGGCCGGCTTACGCAACTGGGTGGAATTTTCGTTGAAGAGGCTGCAAAACTCGGGAGCGAACTGGCTGCCCCAGGCTTAGCATGAACTTTCACGGCCTTTGGATTTTAATTGTTCGTGTGAGTTTGGCCGGCGCGGTGATCTTGGCGTTGCCGCCGCCTTTGCCGAACTGGCCGGTGTAGCGGAAATTGCCGTTCACCGTGGTGTCGAGATCCACCATGTCCCGCAGGCTGCGATGGATGATTCCGTTGATGGCTATCTGGACGCTGCTGTCTTTTCCGAGGCTGGCCGTGAGTCGACCGGTCACGGCGATGCGGGCCATGGTGTCGCCTTCCTGCGGCTTGATGTCTTCGAGCTTGCACTCGAGATCGGCATCGATCCCTGGTATTGATTTTTTTAGAATGCTGATCTCGGGTTTCCATGTCTCGCCAACTTTTCGCGGCTCAGTGCCGTAGAGCAGGCCCAGTGAGTCAACCGCTTCGGAGTAACCTGCGAATTGCTTCAGAGCCGAGGCTTCTGCGGAGTAGGGCTCCTGCTTGCCTGCGAGCGTAAAGACCCAGTGGGATCCCGCATTTTTTCCGGTGAGCTTTTTACCAAGCAGATGGCCGGCGGTATCCTTGGGCTCGATCTTGCTCTTGCTGTCGCCGAAGCCGAAGCGGATGTTCCGGGCGCTCTCGAGCACTTCGATCTTCTGCTCCGTGGCCGAGGCATAACTGCGCTCGATGACGTCGCGCACCATCGCGTTCGCCGAACCTTGAAGCGTCTGTT
>JANNQW010000213.1:0-12806 GCA_031400955.1 Verrucomicrobiota bacterium | reverse complement strand
GCGCCATTCGTCGCCGAGCGAGCCTGGTTGAACCCCGGCATATTCGATGGCGGCAGGGATGTCACGAAATCGGCGCAGCATATCTTCTCCATCGTGCATGATCACCTGGTGAAAATAGACGGGTTCATCAAAGCTGCGGAGTCGTTCGACGTTCTCGGGTGTGGGCTTGAGCTTGAGCGCGGAACTTAGGTGCAATTTGCTAAGCCGGATGCCGGCGTTGTGAATGCGAGAAAGCGCATCGGCAGCTTCCTCAAACTCAATGGCGAGATGACAGCAGTCGTAGTTCAAACCTATACGGCGGAGGAAGGTGGTGTCGCCCCGGTGACGGTCGAGATACAATCCGAAAAATTTCAGCGTCTCACCACTGGTCTCGAACAGGCTGAGCGGTTCGGGTTCCAAGCCGAGGTGCAGGTCGTGACCGGTGGATTCACTGAGTCGTTCGATGTATTCGCTGCACCAATTGAGGTTGTCGAAGATCGCGTTGAGTTCGTCGGCTACGAAGCCGAATTCCATGTGGGAACCGGGGAGGGTGCTGACGCTGCCGCTCATGCCGGGCGGAGGAAGTTTGGCGAGGATGTCGAAGAGCAGGTTCGTGTAGTCGAGTCTTTCGCGTGTCGTCCAGTCGGGTTTGAAGACCTGTTCTTTAACGCGGGTCCCGTGGAACGCGCCGTAAGGAAATCCATTGATGGTAAAGACATAGCAGTCGTGTTCATCGAGCCAATGTTGGAAGGCCGTGAGTGCACTGGGCTGCGCCAGTTCCCGCGCTGCGATGGCGCTGAGGCGCAGGCCGATGCCGTAAGGTTTTCCTGCGGCGACACGCTCCCGCACGCGAAGGGTGTGTTCGCGCAGGCCGCGCCAGGTTTCCTCCCAGCTTTCGCCGCGATGGATGTTGGTGCAGTAGCCGAGGTGGAGGCCATGGTTCAGAAGCATGCGTGAATTCTATCCAGAAGCCCGCTCATCGCGAGAATTTCCGTCAACTTGCGCAATCCTTGTGACTTGGCCTTCTTTTTGCTATAGGAAGAGTGCAAGATTCCCACCATGCTTTTTCAAGGATACGATAAAGGAGACTTCTGTGATGAAATGTTAGCCGACGATGGTTCGGTCCGACCGCATTATCGTAGCGTGGTGGAGGGCTTCGGGCGACTCAATCCATCCGAGTGGGCTCAACGACAAACGGCGACTGATCTGGCGTTCATGCGCAGCGGCGTGACTTTTACCGTTTATTCCGACTCGCAGGGCACAGAAAGAATTTTTCCGTTCGATCTGGTGCCGAGAGTTATTCCTGCAACGGAGTGGACACAGATCGAGCGGGGACTGATCCAGCGCATCACGGCGCTGAATCTTTTTTTGCATGACATTTATCACGATCAGAAGATTCTGAAGGATCGGATCATTCCGCCACACTATGTCTTGGGCGCAAAGCATTTCCGTCGCGAGTTCATGGGCTTCAATGTGCCGAAGGATATCTACGTTCACATCTGCGGCACGGATCTGATCCGGGGACGGGATGGCGGTTATCTGGTGCTGGAGGATAACCTGCGCTGCCCGAGCGGCTCGAGCTATATGCTGGAGAATCGCGCTGCTTTGAAGCGTGCGTTTCCGCAGCTTTATCAGGGTGCGGGTGTGCGTCCGGTGGATGGCTACGCGCAGGAATTGCTCAAGGTGCTGCAGTTCGTGGTGCCGCAAAACTTCCGGGATCAGAAACCCAATGTGGTGCTGCTGACGCCGGGCGTTTACAACAGTGCGTATTTTGAGCATTCGTTCCTGGCGCGGCAGATGGGGATTCCAATTGTTGAGGGTCGCGATCTGCTCGTGCGTGACGCGCGCGTCTACATGCGCACCACGGCAGGACTGGCTCCGGTGGACGTCATCTATCGTCGCATTGACGACGATTTTCTGGATCCTTCCGTTTTCCGTTCTGACTCCATGCTCGGGGTTCCGGGGCTGGTTCACGCCTATCGTTCAGGTAACGTCAGTCTGGCCAACAGCATCGGCACCGGGGTGGCGGACGACAAGGTGATCTACTATTTTGTGCCGCGGATGATCAAATACTATTTGGGTGAGGATCCCATTCTGCCGAACGTGGAGACCTATCTGGCGAGCGAGCCGCAGGATCGGACCTACATCCTTGAGAACCTGGCCAAGCTGGTTGTGAAATCGGCCAATGAAGCTGGTGGCTACGGGATGTTGATGGGTCCCTGGGCGGCCAAGGAGGAGATCGAGGAGTTTCGCAAGTTGATTATCGCTAATCCGCGCAATTTCATCGGTCAGCCGCCGATCTCGCTTTCGCGTCATCCGACCTGGTGTGGCGAGGGCTTCGAGGGGCGGCATGTGGATTTGCGTCCTTATATTTTGTATGGCGACAAGATCACGGTCACGCCCGGCGGACTGACGCGGGTGGCATTGCGCAAGGGATCGCTGGTGGTTAATTCGTCGCAGGGCGGGGGATCAAAGGACACCTGGGTGCTGCATGGCGATGAATGAAGCAATAAGTAAGGACGCACCCATGCCTGTATCTCATTCCCATTCAGACGATTCTCCAATCCGCGATTCTTCGGCTATGCTTTCGCGGGTGGCGAACTCGCTCTACTGGATGAGTCGCTATATCGAGCGCGCGGAGAATGTTGCGCGACTTCTTGATGTGAATCTCCAACTGATGCTGGATTTTGTGGATCTCGACGATGCGCAGCTCAAGGAACATTGGCTGCCCATTATCCGGTCCGCCGGCGACGAGGAGACATTCTTCAAGCATTACGAGCAGGCAGACAGTCAGAGCGTGACTGAGTTCATGACGTTCCGGGAGGAAAATCCGAGTTCAGTGCTTTCGTGTCTGTTCGCCGCGCGGGAGAATGCCCGGCAGATACGCGACCAGATCTCGTTTGAGATGTTCGAGACGATCAACGACTGCTATTTGTTTTTGAAGTCCACTGACGCGCGAAGGGTCTGGCAGGACGGCGCGCACGCATTTTACAACAAGATCAAGGAATACTCCCATCTCTTCCAAGGGCTGACTGATTCCACTTTCCTGCGCGGCGACGGATATGAGTTCATCCAGTTCGGCAAGTTTCTGGAACGCACCGACAAGACGACGCACATCCTTGACATTAAATATCACATCCTGCTGCCGAGCATTGAGGACGTGGGCGGGGCGGTGGACGCGGCTCAGTGGCAGGCCGTGCTGCGCTCGGTCAGCGCCTTGCAGGCCTATCGTCGCTTCTACGTGGCGGATATTCTGCCGTGGAAAGTGGCGGAGTTCCTCATCTTCTCGCCGACGTTCCCGCGCTCGATCCGCTTCGGATTGGAGCGTGTGAATCACTTTCTGCATCTGCTCTCAAATACCAAGCCGCGCGAATATCGCTCCGCAGAGACACGTGCCTTTGGCCGACTGGTGTCGGACATGCAGTTTCTTTCCATCGAAGATGTGATGAGCGGGGGATTGCATGAGTTTCTCGAACGCGTGCGGACCACGCTCGACAAGATGGATGATTTTCTATATCAGGCTTTCATGTATCATCCGCCGACCGATCTGGAGGCCGAAATCCGGCTGCACCAGCAGGAAATGCAACAGCAGCAGGCATGAGTGTGGATGTTTCTGGAGCAGCGGCACCCGAGGCTGGATGGATAGAGCCGCTGCTGTTGCGGGTGAGTCACTTGACCCGGTTCAACTATCAGGGTCCCACGCAAGACAGTTTCAATGAAGCGAGGCTCCAGCCGGTGACGGATCATGCGCAGGTATGCCTGGAGTTCGCGTTGCGCATCGAGCCGAATGCGGTCGTGCGTGACTACCCGGACTTCTTCACCAACTGCGTGCATTACTTTGACGTGGCCGCGCCGCATGTGTCGCTCAGCGTGGAGGCGGTCTCCGTGGTGCAGACGCGTCCGGATGCGCGCGGGGCACCGTCTTTCACCAATCCGGCCTTGGCACTTAAAAATACAGACGTCGTGGAGAGCTGGTTTGAGTTCCTCCAGGACTCAGCCTACGTGTCCATGGAGGCGGAAATCTGGCGTGAAGCGCGTGACGCGGTGCCGCAGGGGGAGGCTGATCTCTGGCGTGATGCCCAAGCGATCGGTCGGCACATTTTTAAAAATTTCAGTTATACGCCGAAACTGACCACGGTGAACACACATCCGCTGGAGGTGCTACGATCGCGTCAGGGGGTTTGTCAGGACTTTGCCCACATCATGCTGGGCATGTGCCGGTCCATAGGCATCCCGGCGCGCTACGTGAGCGGATATTTCTTTAATCCCAAACGCCTGCCTGATGAGGTTGAGGCCAGTCATGCGTGGGTTGAAGTCTTTTTGCCTGGTTTCGGCTGGAAGGGCTTCGATCCCACCCACGATCGGGTGCCTGACACTCGGTATGTCAAAATCGCCACGGGCCGTGACTACGGTGACATCCGGCCGGTGAGCGGGACTTTTCGAGGGCGGGGCACACGCGAGATGATCGTCGAAGTCTATGTAACACGGCTGGACATACCAGGAGCGCTCACGGGTTGATCGGAGCTTGTCTTTGTTGTGGCGAAATGATTCCGCTACGATTTGAAGAGTATATGTAGGGCAAGCGCTTCGCTTGCCGAAATTTGCATAGGTATGTGCGGGCGGCACCGAAAATCAGGGCAAGCGGAGCGCATATTCTGCAACGATCGAGACTGTAAGGAGATGACCAAATTGTTAGAATATTTTGTATTGTGAACTTTATATTTAAAAAAACACTTGATTTTTTACTGATATTCTGGCAAGACTAAGTATAAGCAGCGCATCCGAAATTGTATTGGTATAATATTACTATAGAATTTATAGAAAACACTTGATTATTTATAGCATAATTATACTACAGTCTCCCATATAACAGATAACACTGTCATTTAAACCTCAAAAATCCTCTCTCCCATGTCGACACTCAACCCAGTCAAACAACCCGCTCCGATGAAAGACTCAGGTAAACTCGCAGATTTCATTTTGTTCAGTCAACGAGAGTTCCTCCTGAATCTCTCTAAGGATCTCAGCAGGGGTAACATTTCCTTTAGCCAGTTCTATCTCCTGAGCCATCTCACCACCTCGCGTGATTTGACGATGACCGACATCGCTCGCAAGATGGGGCATTCCACAGCGGCTGCGACCGGACTGGTCGACCGGATGGAAAAGCTCGGCTATGTCGAGCGCAGTCACGCGGCTGATGACCGCCGCAAAGTCATGGTCCGTATCACGGACAAGGGTGTTGAACTTGTCGCCCGCCTTCGTTCCGCACTTCAGACGCGCGTGGCTGAGACCATGGAGGAGACAAAGACCTCGGACATCGATGGTCTGCTTGCTTCGGTAGGCGCACTTGCTGCGGTGCGCTAACACTGGTCAACTGATTTTGAAAGCCTCCCCGGTCGACTGGGGAGGTTTTTTTATTTGGCACCAGCCTGCTGGCGTTCATCTTGGCTGGTGAACGAAAATCAATGCATGACCTTTCCGGCGCTGAGCATCCTAGACGGATTCGCTCATGTTTTCACTCTGCGGCATCCTGAAATCCAGGTGCGAGTAGATCGGGCGGAGGCGATTCACAATCTATCTGGATGGCACAGGGAGGTGCTTGAAACCGGGCTTGGCTTTGCTCAGTCAAGTCTTGCGACGGCCGAACAAGTTCATGGTAATCGTGTCGCAGTGGTCACCTTGCCCCTTGCCGGGCCAGTCCAGGGAGCGGATGCCTTGATATCGGCCGTGCGGGGAATCGTGCTGGGCATCTACGTGGCAGATTGTTGCGCGGTATATCTAGTCGACCCGGTTTCAGGGGCCTTTGGAGTTGTGCATTCTGGCAAGAAGGGCACGGAGCAAAATATCATAGGGACAGCGGTTCGTGCATTGGTGGAAAATTTTGGAACGCGACCGGAGAACCTTGTCGTCCAGCTCTCTCCCTGCATCCGGCCGCCGGCGTATGAAGTCGACTTTGCCACAATGATCCGCGAACAGGCAAGTGCTGCTGGCGTGCAAACGATTAACGTGCATGACGATGGCATTTGCACGTCGTCCGACCCGGCCCGCTACTACTCCTATCGGATGGAGGAAGGAAAAACCGGGAGGATGCTTGCATTGCTCGGGCGGCATTGAGGCGCGAGCCCTGCTTGCATAGAGCATTCTCCGGTGCTTGATGAATGCGTGCCCCGCATTCTTGTCATCCAACTCAAGCGCATCGGCGACCTGATCCTCACGGCGCCGGCGCTGGCGGGCTTGCGCGCGGCTTTGCCGACTTCCGAGATTGTGCTGCTGACAGCAGCGAATGTGGCGGATCTGGCAAGCTGTATCCCGTCGGTCAGCCGTGTCGTCCCTTATCGCACGGGCCGCGTAAACTTGAATGCGTGGTCTTCGGCGATGGTCGGTCCCTGGGATGCTTGCCTCGACTTTACGGGGACTGACCGCTCGGCATTGCTGACGGGTCTTTCCCATGCAAAGCGACGAATTGGTTATGCGAAATTCTCATCGAAACAGCTGCGCCGGCTTGCATTCACGGAATTATGCGAGGCGTCCGTGCGTGAATTGCACACCCTGGATTTCCATGCCGCGTTGACTGAGCAGCTCCTGAAACAACCGGTTCCGATGTCGTATGGTATCCGTCCATTTGTCATACCGGACGAAATTTGCCGCGCTGCGAGGCAAAAGCTGGCGGCTGCAGGCGTTTCCGGCCCCTATGTCATCATCCATCCCGGCACCGTGAAGGCGGATAAGCTGTGGCTGGCATCACGATGGGCAGAGGTGGCTTCCCATGTGGTTGGCAAACATGGATTGAGTGTGGTCCTCACCGGCGCGCATGATGGCATCGAATACGACCATCTGATAGACTTGAAAAAACATCTCACGGTTCCGGTGGCGGACCTGAGTGGAGCGCTATCACTGCCGGAGCTTGCGGGACTGATTGAAGGTTGCGAGTTGATGCTGGGAGTAGACAGCATGGCGATGCATCTGACGGCCATGTTCAGCCGGCCGCAGGTGGCGCTATTTGGACCCACCAATCCATTCCACTGGCGTCCCCGGCATGAGCGCGCCGCAATCCTGGTCGGTGATGCTCCCGACCCGCGCTTTCAGTTTGATCCTCGGGAAAAGCCGCATGAGATGAAGGATGTCTCGACGGCTGATGTGATTGGTGCTATCGATCACATCTTTCAAAAATCCATGTCCGCGCCCTGACGGGCGCGCGATGTTTTCTCCATGTCACAAATCAAAAAAATCAGCCGCAATGAAATCTCAGAGCTCAGCCACAAAGAGCTGTGGGCGCTATCGAAAGAGATTTATGCAAAGCTATTAGCCTACATGAAGCCCTACCGGGTGCGCTTCGCGTTCGGCGCGTTTCTCGGCATCTGCAGCGGTCTGTTTAATGCAGTGATGCTCGCCGGCTTTCAGATCATCTTCGACATCGTCCTTCCGGCGGATAAGGCCGGAGTCATGAAGAGCAAGATACCGTTCTTCGGAAATTTCAATTCTATTGACTGGATCGAGCAAATGGGTTGGAAGAATCCTGATGAGAGCGTGCCGCTGTCAGTTGTCGTGATCGCGTGTGCTTGCATTCCTCTCCTCATGCTGATCAACGGCCTGCTGACTTATTATGCCGACTACATGATCTACTGCGTGGGCAACCGGATGCTTTACCGGCTGCGCAACGATACGTTCCGCAACCTGATGGGGCAGTCGCTCTCCTTTTTCAACCGCTCGAAGATGGGCGATCTTATCCAGACGGTGTTCAACCAGACGCGCATGGCCCAGGCGAATGCTGTGGAACTGTCACAGATCATCATCAAGAACCCCGTGACCATCATCACGGTGTTCGTCTACCTGATGGCGTGGGATCCGTTTTTCATGCTCAGCTCGCTCGTGATCTTTCCCCTTTGCATCTTGCCGGTCATGTATGTGGCGCGCAGCGTGCGAGAGTCCGGCGCGCGGGAGGAAGATGCAGCCGGTTCCCTGATGACCACCATGCACGAAGCCTTCGCTGGCATCCGGGTGGTCAAATCGCACGCGCGCGAGGAATATGAGGTGGAACGGTTCGACAAGTCGAACTGGAGCATGGCGCAAAACATGCTCCGATGGAACCGTGCGCTCAGCATGATCGGCCCCATTGTGGAGACCGTCGCTTCGCTTGGAATTGCCGCAGGCCTAATCTATGCGTGGCACAAGGGAATTCGCGCGCAGGATTTCATCATCATCGTCATGGGCCTCACGCGCATGTATGCGCCCGCGAAGGAACTCAGCCGGGTGCAACTCATCCTGCAGAAATGCATCGCCGCCACCAGCTCGGTTTTTGCGCTCATGGAGCAGGAGCCGGAGGTGAAGGATGCACCCGATGCCGTGGCAATCAAGCGTGCCCGCGGTGCTGTGAGCTTCAATAATATCACTTTTCGTTATAGAGATCCCAAGGGGAAGAAACACAAGAGACCAGCCTTGCGTGAAGTGAGCTTGCAGTTCGAGCCGGGAAAATTCTATGCGCTCGTCGGTCCCAGCGGAGCTGGCAAGAGTACGCTCTTCTCCATGCTTTTGCGCCTTTACGATCCGGATGAAGGCTGGATATCGCTCGACGGCCTGGACCTGAGGCGCATGACTCAGCACAGCCTCCGTAACAATATTGGCACCGTGAGCCAGGATACCTTCTTGTTTCACGACACCATTCGTGAGAACATTCGCTACGGGCGATTGGATGCCACCGAGGAGGAGATCATCGCCGCAGCAACCAAGGCGCACGCGGATGACTTCATTGTCCAGCAGAAGGCGAAATATGAAACACTTGTCGGCGACGCCGGCAACAATCTTTCCGGCGGCCAGAAGCAGAGAATCTCCATCGCCCGCGCGGTCCTGCGTAATGCGCCCATTCTTCTGCTCGACGAAGCCACCTCGGCGCTCGACACCGAAAGTGAGAAGATCATCCAGGAGTCGATTCAAGTCCTCAGCGAGGGCAAAACCGTTGTCGCCATCGCACACCGGCTGTCCACGATTCTCGAGGCCGATCAAATCGTTGTCATGAATAAAGGTCGAGTGCGCGATCAAGGCACTCATGCGGAACTGCTCACGCGCTGCAAACTATATCAACGCCTCTATCAGCTTCAGTTCCATGGTGGCGCCATTGATCCTGATACGCCCGTGGCCGATGTGAGCCTTGACGAAGTGGAGCAAGAAATTGACGAACTCAAGGAGAATAACGTAGGCCCCAAGGACAATCAGCAAGATGAATCGTAGATTCGTTCGGGCCTTGTAGAGCGGCGATCTCTCAATTCTTTTTTGCCTTCAGAAATACAAGAAGATCTCTGGTTTCTTCATCCGTCAATTTTCCCATAAGCCCCTCTGGCATGATCGAGTTTTGAAGGCGATCTCGCCTCACAATGTCCTCGATCTTGATCTCAAACGGCCGTCCGTCGAATCCCACATAAGTGTGAGTTTCTCCTCGCTCCATCAGTTCAAAGACCACCCGGGTTTGCCCGTCGGTGGTTTGGAGCGAATAGGAGTCGTATCGCGGGGCGACATTTCTGCTGGGTTGAAGGATCGATTCGAGGATGTAATCGGGCGACTGGGTGGAGCTGATGCAAGAGAGATCCGGCCCTGCCATGGATCCCAGACCGTCCCTGCGATGGCAGGGGGTGCAACTTCCCAGCCTAGGACTCAGAAAGACTTCTCGGCCATGGTTGATGTCGGGCTTTCCTGGAACAGTATCCAGAAAATTTTTCCATCCTTTGATGTCACTAAACGCGGGCCGCTGCGATGAGATGCGTCCGCGCTTTTCAGCAAGTTGCGACACCAACTTGCGCTCCTCAGTGGTCAGCTTGGCTTCTTGAACGGTCAGGGCAATGGCGCGTTGGAGCCGCGCACCGGCGCTGGTTGCGATTTTCAATAAAGGCTCAACGTCAGTTTGTTCCACAGGCAGGAACTCAAGAGACGCAGCACGTAGTGACTCCGGTTGGTCGGGATCGAACAGCAATGAACGCAAGATGGGTAGCCGCCCCTGATCGCGCAACGTTCCCAGAATGTTTACGACCCATTCGCGGAATGCCATGTCCTCGTGCGACAGCAATGGCTGCAATTCCCGCGCCAGCACATTGCGCTCGCGATCCGGCAGGATGGTGAGCGCGAGCCGTTTGATGCCCGATGATGTTGCTTGATCGGTGATTTGCGCCTTGAGCCGTTTCACGAGATCCGCTTCGTTCAGTTCGGCGGACTCGATCCGGCCAAGAGCGGTGATGGCTCCATAAAACAGTTCCGGCGTCACGTTCTCGTCACTCAAAATTTTTTCGACTGCAGCTTTGGCGTCCACAAGCCGCTTATCAGAGATCCATTTGAGTGCGAGTAGACGCACGGTGGGGTCGCTGTCATTTAGAAAATCAACGGCGCCGGGCGCGTTGGAAGGCAAATTTTTAGAGGCACCCTTTTGTAGCGCCAGCAGCAGTCCGGTGCGCTGGCGGGGGTAGGGGAGACGGTTGCCCGTCATGATCTTGAGCAGATCTGCGTCCTGCGACACTCGCGTCACTGCCGTGGAGAAGCGCCACGGATCGGTGTCGTTGAGCCATTCCGCAGCTTGAAGTGGAGTGACTTTTTTTGCGGAGGCGATTTTATCGAGTTGGCGTTGCAGGTGTGTGATGCCGCTGATCTCCGCATAGCTGCCCTTCAGTTCGGAGCTTTCTTTCGCAGTGATGTGCCAGACACGGCCCGAACCATGCAGTTCGTAATCTCGCTTGACCCAGTCGGTGATGAATAAGGAACCGTCAGGTGCAACAGCGATGGCGACCGGTCGGAAGTCCGCGCCGCCTTGCACGAGAGTGGTCTTCTTGGCACTGTCCGAGGCGTGAGCGGAATCAGGCAGATGGTAGCTGTCGATCGTGTGGTCGGCCCAGGATGTCACCAGTAAGGTGCCGTGCCAGAGCGCAGACAGTCCGCGGAACTGCGGGATCGGCGGAGGTGCGTAATATTTCACCGCGCAGGGTGCTTCACCGGTGCTGGCCAGCATCGGCAGCGTGCCGGGCAGTTCGCCATTCCATGATATAAAAGGATGCAAGCCGCTGCGACCGTAACGGAACTGGTGACCGTAGTCGCCTCCATTGATGATGTGATGCAGTCGACAGGGTGGTCGTGAGTCCGGATCGTTGTCCGTTGCGAAAATATTACCCTGCGGATCAAGGCACAGGCCGAACGGATTCCAGAAGCCAGTCGCTACCCGATGCAGCGAACCACCATCCTTGTTGATGTGCCAGATATTGCCGCCTTCGCCCTGGTTGCTGAACTTCACACCGTCGCTGCCGGTGAGCGTGTAGGCCGCGCCGAGGTTCTCCCCCATGCCGAAGTAAAGCCCGCCAGATTTGTCGAATGCCAGTCCGCTCAGACCGTTATGCGGATAGCGACATTCTGAGTCCAGGAAAACAAGTTTGCGTTCCACCTTGTCTGCTTTGCCATTGTAATCCTCGTCACGCAGTCGCAGAATCTCGTCGCGAGTGGAAATGTAAACCGAACCATCCGGCGCGGTTGCGATGTCCATCGTCATGTCCGTGCCCTCGAAGAAAGGATGCGCCCGGTCGGCGGTTCCGTCACCATCGCTGTCCTCCAGCCAGATGATGCGGTCGTGTTCCGGGCCGGCATAGTTCTTCGGGCGAAAATGCGTGTGGCTCTCGATCACCAGCAGTTTTCCGTCCGCGCTGAAGGCCGCGCCGATGGGATGCTGCACCAGGGGATTTTCGGCAAAGAGCTCGATGCGCAGCGCGGAGTCCGCGACGACGGGAATTTCCGGGGCGGCGTTCACATGAAGTGCGACGGCACAGAGGGCGGGGAGCAGGATGACTGATGATTTCATTCGTTCCCTCAAATTACGCTCAAAGTGCGCCTCTTTGGCAAGCCTTGGTTTCAGTTCCGCTATCAAGGGGCGCCAGACGCCAAGGAGCGGGACTTGCCAAGTCCCATTGGGACCACGGCACTTGGCAAGTGCCACTCCTTGGGGGGGGCGGTTGATTGGGGCCGCCGTTCCGTCTACGCTGTTCGATGATCTGGCTGAAGCGAATCCTTCGCGCGGTGTTTCTTGGTCTCATGATTGGCGGCATCGTGTTTTGGTGGCTGCGGCGGAATGCCGCCGTCTCCCGCATCGATGAGGTGCGCCGTCGGGTCATGCCGGGACTTCGGGATGAACTGCGCGCCGCGGGGTTTGCGCCGGGTGATCCCATCTTTATCCGCGTCTTCAAGGAAGACCGCCAGGTGGAGATCTGGCTGCGCCCGCGCGCGGAGCGGGAGTATCGGCTCTTTCGCACTTATCCGACTCTGTTTTCCGGCGGGCTGGGACCGAAGCTCGCGGAGGGCGACGGGCAGGCGCCGGAGGGATTCTATCGCGTCGCCAGGGAAGGATTGAACCCGAACAGCACTTTTCATCTGGCGCTCAACCTGGGTTACCCGAATGAATTCGACACGGCGCTCGGCCGCACCGGGAGCTGGATCATGATGCACGGCGGCGACCAATCCATCGGCTGCTTCGCCATGACCGATCCGGTCATCGAGAAAATCTACCTGCTCGCCGAGGGTGCGTTGCGCGCGGGGCAGCCGGAGTTCTTCGTGCATGTATTCCCGTTTCGCATGACGGAAGCGCGGATGGAGGCTGCCGACGGCGAGGAGTGGCTTCCGTTCTGGGAGAATCTCCGCGAGGGCTATGATGTTTTCGAGCAGACCCGGGTTCCGCCCATGGCTGCAGTGCGGGAACAGCGTTACGTCTTCGACCCGTAACCGGGAATCGAACTTGCCCGCCCCCTTGCAATATCGGGCCTTCCGGCGACGCGACGCACAAAGTAGCCGAACGGCTCAAACTTTAGGAACTG
>JANNQW010000212.1:0-2311 GCA_031400955.1 Verrucomicrobiota bacterium | reverse complement strand
GCCGTCTTTCTGCGGCGTGGGGCCTTTTACGCGAGGGGCGCTGAAGACGGTGAAAAGCTGGCTGCCGGGCTGGGTCTTGAGCAGGTCGCCCATCGCCACGTCCGGGCGGATGAGCGCCATGTGCAGACGCACCTTCGGATGGCTGCCGCTATCGATGGAGTCCTGCGCCGTGGCGTCGAAGCCGAAGCCGGCGAAGACCACGTCGTCGTAGCCTTTGCGGTTCGCGTCGCGGATCACGTCCTCCACCTGCATGGACTACACATTGCCGACAGCCGGGCCGACACTCACCGCCACGCGGCGCTCCTTCTTGTCGCCGTTCATCCATTCGCCTTCGGCGTGAATGAGCGACGCCCCGGTCAGCGGATCGAGCCGGCTGAACTTCATGTTCTTGTTGCCGGGGAAATCCACACCGCTCGCTTTGAGCAGACGGATGATCGTGTCGAGATGCGCCTCGGCGTTTTGCACCGCTGTGTCGCCGTCGAAAGTTTCCAACTCGTCCGGCGTTCCGCCAATCGGCGTGTCCGCTCCATCTTCCACGGAAATGACGCCTTCCATCGAGAACGGGCCGGCCACCCGCACCACGCCTTTCACTGGCTCGGGCTTGTCCACGAGTTCCTCCATCTCGGCATTTGCGGCGATGCAGTCGTTCACCTCGTCCATCTTCGCCCGCCACGCAGCGCGATAGGCAGTGAGCGCGTCTTGCAATGGCTTCGGCCAGTCCGCATCCGTGTCAAAGGGCACTTCCCATTCCTTCCAGCCGCCTTTGGGAATCGCGTTGCGATAAGCATCCGCCTGCTTCGGTGTCACTCCTTTGAGCGGCTTCTTCGCGGGGAAGGTGCGAATCAAAACCGCCTGCGTGTCCGGCAGCAGCCAGCGGCGCGTGTCAGCATCAGTCACAGCATTCGTGCCTTCTTCGCGATGCTTGTGAATCAATTTCTCCACCAGCTTTTCTTTCACCGGCGCACCAACCCTAGCGACTTCGCGGTTCAAGTGCTTCAGCCTTTCCGCGAGGATCGCCTTGTGGTTAGCAAAGATGGGATCAAGCGACGAGTTCCGCGCGATTCCCCCGAGCTTGATGTGCGATACCGTCTTGCACTGAAAGGTTGCCTTGCCGGGAACCCTGCCCGTCGGGTCGGTGAGCCACGTCCCGTGTGGATTGCGCGCCACATCCTCCGCGCTCACCGGGCGGAGTTGCTGGTAATCGAACTTCGCCGTCATCAATCGGTGCTTGGCCAGCGCCAGCGCCACGCGGCTGGAATCGCAGGTGATCCAACGTCGCCCCCACTGCTCTGCCACATACGCTGTTGTCCCACTCCCACACGTAGGGTCCAGCACTAGATCGGCAGGGTCGGTGGTCATCAGCAAGCAACGGGCAATAACCTTCGTCGTCGTTTGAACAACATAAACTTTGTCCTGTTCCGCCGTTCCCATCGTGTCAGTCCACATATTGGTAAGGGGCGTAGCTGCGAAGTCGTTGAGAAAAATGCGTGAATTTAGAAACGCCTTTGTCCGAAAGAGCCGTTCCGCTTCGCCAATTCTTGCAAGCCCTTCAACCGTGGTTTTCCAATGCTGATTTGTCTTGTGAAGAAAGCTCTCACCCTCAAATACAAAATGCTTCGGTTCTTTAGCCGCACCGTCGGAAGTCACTGGCCCTCCCAAAAAGAGGCGAGCGTCTTTCGGGAGTTCCAATCCTACTTCAGTCTGAAACCGACTGGCTGGAACGACCGAACCATCCGAGAGCATTACTGAGTTGTAACGGTCGCCAGCCCCTTCACCATGAATTTTTTCATCGTAAAGAGTGATGAACTTAGCTTTGTCCTTATCCTTCACATACCAAATCAGGTAATCGCAAATACCCGGCATTCCGATTGTTTCAAAACCACCTGTTTTCTTGAACGCAATCTGACCGGCAAAGTTCTCCGGCTTAAACACCTCATCCATCACACTCCTTACGCGATGCAGATTTTCATCGCTGATCTGCACGAAGATACTGCCGGAGTCGGCGAGGAGTTCGCGAGCCATGGCGAGGCGGTCGCGCAGATACGCGAGGTAGGAGTGGATGCCGAGCGTCCATGTGTCGCGGTAGGCTTTGACCATCTCCGGCTCACGGGTGAGGTCCTGCTCGCGGTCCTTCACGTCGCGCTGGCCGAGCTGCGGCTGGAAGTTCGAGGCGAATTTGATGCCGTAGGGCGGGTCGAGGTAGATCATCTGCACCTTGCCCGCGAGGTCTTCGCGCCGGGCGAGGCTGGCCATGACCTGGAGCGAGTCGCCGAGGATCATGCGGTTCGCCCAATCCACGTCGTGCTGATAG
>JANNQW010000211.1:0-15992 GCA_031400955.1 Verrucomicrobiota bacterium | reverse complement strand
ACATTACCGCGTCCTCCTTCTCGCGCCCTTTCAGGGCGCACAACGACTCTTTGTGATGCAACCGGTGGTTGCCACCACCGGCTATGTTCTCTGCCCCTTCCAGGGGCCAATAGAACCGGTTTTCAAGTGCTCGTGGTATTACTTGGCCTTGGGTTTGTCGCTCGGTGCTTGTTTTGGACGTAGCAATTTGTTTAATCCTTCTGGATCAGTAGCTAAGAACACTTGATCGGTATGTTCATTCACGCCGATATCCCAAACACGGATATCCTCCGCTTCCAGCTTGTCCCAGAGCCATTGTTCGATAGGTTTTGAAGGCTTGCCATAGACCTTGATAAAATCCTTGAGTTTAAACTCTCGGAGTGGTCTGGGATGATAAAGCGCGGGCAGTTCATACAGTCCAATGGTCCAATAGTTTGATTGGAGATGGCATCCACCGAGTTCGGCTGCGTAACGAAGAATAAGCCCCGCAGACGCATGCTTAAGTTCAAAGCTGACTGCAGCCTCCATCTCCCATGGATTGGCCTCTGTGCTTGTAATCTTGCGATACCGGACGATCCCGATGGGAGGAGCTTCACGGCCAGTTTGTTTCTTTGCGAGAGCGCGCAATTGTTCGACAGCATCTTCCAATTTGGCTTTCTCAACTTTGTAAGCGGGAATGTCCAGTGCAAGGAACTCCACTATGCTGAGAGGCACTGTATTCTGTTCTGGCTCGGCAGCAGATGAAGCGATTACCCACATCGAGATGATGCCAGCCAGGAGTTGGCGGGTAATATGAGTCAACATGGTGAAGTTCATGAGAGCATTACTCATCATCCTTCCCGCTGGCCTGCAGCGCGGCGACGACTGAGAAATCTTCCAGCGTCGTGGTGTCGCCTTTCACCACTCCACCGGCGACGACTTCCTTCAGGAGTCGGCGCATGATTTTTCCACTGCGCGTTTTTGGCAGGGCGGCGGTGAAGCGGACGTCGTCAGGGCGCGCAATGGCGCCGATGACGTTGCCCACATGCTTTTTCAACTCGGCGGCGAGGGCATCCGTAGGCTGCACACCGGCCTTTACGGTGACGAAGACGACGACGGCCTGGCCTTTAAGTTCATCGGGACGACCGACGGCGGCGGCTTCGGCGACGGCGGGATGGCTCACGAGCGCGCTCTCGACTTCGGCGGTGCCAAGGCGGTGACCGGAGACGTTGAGCACATCATCGATGCGGCCCAGGATCCAGAAGTAACCGTCTTCATCGCGACGCGAGCTGTCACCGGCGAGATAAATATTCTTGTAAGTGCTCCAGTAGGTTTGCTGATAGCGCTCGGAGTCGCCATAGATGGTGCGGAGCATGGAAGGCCAGGGTTTGCGGATGACGAGCTTGCCACCTTCGTTGGGGCCGACTTCATTGCCCTCTTCATCGAGGATCGCCGCGTCCACGCCGAAGAATGGCAGGGTGGCGGTGCCGGGTTTCGTCGGTGTGACGCCGGGCAGCGGCGTGATCATGATCGCTCCAGTTTCCGTCTGCCACCAGGTATCGACGATGGGACAACGGCCGCCGCCGATGACGGTGTGATACCACATCCACGCTTCGGGATTGATGGGTTCACCGACACTGCCCAGCAGACGCAACGTGGAGAGATCGTATTTGTTCGGATGTTCGTCGCCCCATTTGATGAACGCGCGGATCGCGGTGGGCGCGGTGTAGAGGATGGTGACCTTGTGCTTTTGGATGATCTCCCAGAAGCGACCGAAGTGCGGCGTGTCCGGCGCACCTTCATACATTAGTGCGGTTGCGCCATTCGCCAGCGGACCATAGACGATGTAGCTGTGACCCGTGACCCAGCCGACATCGGCGGTGCACCAATAGACATCGTCATCGCGCAGGTCGAAGACGTATTTGCTCGTGCAATAGGTGCCGACAAGATAACCGGCGCTGGTGTGGAGAATGCCCTTGGGTTTGCCGGTGGAGCCGCTCGTGTAGAGAATGTAAAGCGGATGCTCGGCATCAAAACCTTCTGCGGGGCAGTTTGCATCCACCTTCGCGATTTCATCGTGCCACCAGGTGTCGCGGTCGGATTGCATGGCGATTTCCTGACCGGTGCGCTTGAGCACAATGACTTTTTTCACATGGGATTCTCCGCTGCTGAGGGCGGTGTCTACATGCGGCTTCAGGGGCACAATCTTGCCGCGACGCCAGCCGCCGTCTGCGGTGACAATGGCGATGGCACCGCTGTCGTGCAGACGGTCCTTGATGCTCTCCGCGCTGAATCCGCCGAAGACCACGCTGTGCACCGCGCCGATGCGCGCGCAGGCCAGCATGGCGATGGCCGCCTCCGGCACCATCGGCATGTAGATCAACACACGGTCGCCAGCCTTGATGCCCTGAGCTTTGAGCACGTTGGCGAACTTGCAGACTTCCACGTGCAGTTGCGCATAGGTCAGTGTGCGGGTGTCGCCGGGCTCGCCTTCCCAAAGGATGGCCACCTTGTCTTTGCGATGCGTGGTCAGATGACGGTCCACGCAGTTCTCGCAGACGTTAACTTTCGCGCCGACGAACCATTTTGCAAAGGGCGGCTGCCAGTCGAGCACCCGGTCCCACTTCTTCTGCCAGTGCAGTTCTGAAGCCTCGCGCGCCCAGAAGGTGTCCGGCGAATTGACTGACTCCGCGTGGAGTTTTTTGTATTCATCCATGCTGCTGATGCGGGCCTTGGCCTGGAATTCGGAGGACGGAGGGAAGACGCGGTTTTCGATCTGGAGTGATTTGAAGTCGGTGCTCATGGCTTGTGGCGAATAGAATGCGGGGAGTGATAGTGGGAAAAATTTGGGTGCGAGTCAATGACAGAGTATGCGGTAGGCAAAAGGCAAAAGGTAGAAGGCAGAAGGCAGAAGAATCAGATTCACCGTCGCGCTTGGCACTGTTCTGAACGACGGACTTTCTTGCGCCTCTTGCCTCTTGCCTTGTGCCTCTTGCCTTGTAGCTTGAATCGGGTCGGCCGGGGGCTGTCGCTGCCATTTGTCGCAAGGCGTTTGGGAGAGGAAAGTCCGGACACCATAAGGCAGCGTGCCGCTCGCAAGGGTGGGGGCTGGCGTCGCAAGCCGCCGGTCACGGAAAGTGTCACAGAAAATATACCACCGTGCAGAGCGATCCGCGCGGCCAGGGTGAAAAGGCGAGGCAAGAGCTCACCGCTCCGACCGCAAGGAAAGAGGCAGGACAAACCCCACGCGGTGCAAGACAGAACAGAGGAAAGGCCCGCCTGGCCGCAATCCCGCGCAAGCGGGAGGAACCCCTCGGGTATTAGTCGCACTCCGCGCAAGCGGGGCACGCGGGTCGCAAGGTCCGCGTCGAGAGAAATGACCGCCGCTCCGCCAGCAATGGCGGAGCACAGAATCCGGCTTACACCGGCCGACCCACTCTCTCGCTTGGCACAACAACGGAAAATCCGTATTTGGCCGAGCAGCGTTTCATGTTACGAATGCACATGAAAAAACTTTTCGTCGCCACCGGCAACCGTCACAAAACGGAGGAAATCCGCGCCATGCTTGGAGCCGGTTGGATGATCGAAGATCTCAGCATGCATCCTCATCTGCCGCAACCAGAGGAGACGGGTGTGACCTTCGCGGAGAACGCTGCGATCAAAGCGTTGGCTGCGAGTCGAGCCCTTCCAGGGACTCTGGTATTGTCTGACGATTCCGGCTTGGAAGTGGATGTGCTGGACGGCGCTCCCAGCGTGATCTCCGCGCGTTATGCCGGAGTCGGCGCCAGTGATGCCGACAATCGCAAAAAGCTGAAGGGCGAGCTTCACCGATTGTCGCAACAAGGTGCCGCGCAACCCTTCACCGGTCGCTTCCGTTGCTGCATGTGTCTGGCCAGGGAGGGTGCTGTGCTGGGCACATTCGATGGTTCAGTGGAAGGCCGGCTGCTCTTGAACGAAGAAGGCGCAGGCGGTTTTGGTTACGATCCGCTGTTTGTTCCCGATGGTTTCGGCAAAAGTTTTGGTGTCTTGCCTGCCGAAACTAAGAACCAGTTGAGTCATCGCGCCCGTGCTCTGGCGAAAGTGGCGGCTTGGCTTGCATCTGCTCCTCTGGCCGATTGAATCGAATTCCCTTTGAAGATTGTTCGTTCATCTGTTTCATCACCCCACCATGCTCGACTCCGATTCCCAAACCTTCCTGCTTGATTACCTGAACACGCCCAGCCCCACCGGCTTCGAATGGCGCGGGCAGAAAAAATGGGTCACTTACGCCCGGCAGTTTTCTGATCGAGTGGAGAACGATGCCTATGGCACCGCTTGGGCCACCTTGGAAGGATCAGCGAAAAAATCAAAGCGCGTGATGCTGGAGGCACATGCTGACGAGATCGGATTCATGGTGAAAACAATCACGAAGGAAGGATTCATCAATCTCGACCGCGTTGGCGGCAGCGATGTCGCCACGGCGCGCGGCCGACGTCTGGATATTCTCGGCGATAAAGGAACCGTGCGCGGCATCATCGGGAACACGGCGATTCACATCCGTGACCGGGAGAACGAAAAAGCGCCTCAAGTGCACGAACTCCATGTCGACATCGGCGCGAAGAATGAAAAGGAAGTCGCCGCTGCCGGCGTGCGCGTGGGCCACGCGGCGGTGTATGCCGACGCTGCGGAATTACTCGGGAAAGATCTCCTGTTGGGTCGGGCATTAGACAACCGCATGGGCGGTTTCATCATCGCCCAGGTCATGAAGCGGCTTCACGCGCGCAAGTCGCGCATCGCCAGCACCGTCATCGCGGTGAACGCCGTGCAAGAGGAGATCGGCGGTCACGGCGCCAAGATGGTGACGCATAGGCTTATGCCTGATGTGGCCGTCTGCCTTGATGTGACACACGCGACAGACACGCCCGGCATCGACAAGGCGAAGCATGGCTCAGTCAAACTCGGCGCGGGACCGAGCATCACTCACGGAACCTGCAATCATCCCAAAGTCGTCGAGCGACTGATGCGCGCCGCAGATAAATCAAAAGTCAAACTCCAGCACGAGTCGTCCTCGCGCTACAGCGGCACGGACACGGATGAAATATTTCGCGTGCAGCACGGCATCCCCAGCGGCTTGATTTCGCTGCCGCTTCGTTACATGCACTCCGTCGTCGAGATGGCCAGCCTTAAGGACGTAGAACAGGTCATCCAGGTTCTGCTCGCGTTCGTCGAGAGCGTGAAGCCGGACGATGAGTTCATCGTGAAACTGTGAGCCGCGGAAAATTGCGATATCGCACTTCAACACCTTCAGGTGCGTAAACCACGACAGTCAATTTGCTGTTTCAATGACGGTAAAAATCAATCCAGCGCAATGTCATCCCGGGCTTGGCCGTGCTGAGTAGAGCGGGTGGCAAGGTGACTTCAAAATAACCGCCCTTCGTCGCGTCGGGCAGATGATCGATGTCTTTGCCCTGCCCGTCCAGCATCCGAATGTTGATCCAAAGAGGGTCGTCCTTACCTGCTTCTCGCTTTTTGCCTGATTCCTCAATCTCCAGCAGTCTCATGTGACCACTGTGACTAAGGACGGATCCAGAGAGCGTGACCTTGCCATTGGACATCTGAAGACTCTCCAGTCCGCTCAAATGCAAACGGACAATCACCGACTTGGGCCAGTCACCCAATTTCGGCGTGATGCTGACGCCACCGATCCCCCGCGCATCATGGATGTCGAATACGATCGCTCCCTTTTGTATTGATACTTTAACACTGCCTTCACGAACTACTTCGCCCGGCTTAAGACTTTCAATTTTAAACTCGGGCGGCTCTACGGCACTGGAGAGCAGTGCGGCCATGATACAGGAGATGGTTGTGAGCTTGGATTTCATGAGGGCCTGATATATTCCCTTGGCGGGCCTTAAATCATGTCGCTCCAAAATTATTTTGCGAACCCCCAACGAGCAACACTAAGGTCGGGATAACATGGTTTGCACCGCGGCACAAGTGCGCCATGTTCCTTTCCAATATGCTCTTCCGACATTCGAATGCTGATCTTTTCATCCCTGATCAAATGGATGCTGCGCAGGCTTTTGCGCGGGTGACACACCTCGGGATCGTCTCGCATCAGGATGATTTGGAAATCGCCGCGTATCACGGCATTGCCGAATGTTTCCGGAGCGATCACCATTGGTTTGGTGGCGTGGTGGTCACCAATGGATCCGGCAGCCCGCGCAAGGGAGCCTATGAAAAATATACTGACGAGCAGATGCAAGACGTGCGCAAATTGGAGCAGCGCAAGGCGGCATTCGTTGGCGAATACAGCGTCATGGTTCAACTCGGCTATCCCAGCGACGATCTGAAAAATTCACGAAAGGCTGACGTGAATGCGGATATTCTGAGCATCCTCATGGCGACGCGGCCCGAGTTTGTCTATTTGCACAATCCCGCCGACCGTCATGATACGCATGTGGCGACTTTCCTGCGCTGCCTTGAAGCCTTGCGTGCTATGCCGATGGCTCATCGTCCGAAGAAAGTTTACGGCTGTGAAGTGTGGCGCAAGCTCGACTGGCTGCTCGCCGAGGACAAGGAGATGCTCAAGGTGGATAACTTCCCGCACTTGATCAGTGCTCTGCTCGCCGTGTTCGATTCCCAGATCAGCGGCGGCAAACGATACGACCTCGCAGAAGAAGGGCTGCGCCGGGCGAACGCGACTTATTTTGATTCCCACACCACGGACAGCACCAGCCTGCTTACCTTCGCCATGGACCTCACTCCATTGATTCAAAACGACGGACTGAGCGCCGAGGAGTTTACCATGGGCTTCATCGACCGACTGAAGAACGACGTGCGCGATCGGTTGCGGAAGTTTCAGTGAATTGAGTGGTCCGCACTTGCGAAGCCGCGAAGCGAATCCTCTGTGCCATGCATGGTAATTTCTGATCAGGGAAGCGCTGGCATGCGACCTGATAGCATTGCTGCGCTCCTTTTCACCTATCCCCTCCGCCTCATTTCTTCTCTCATCACATCCCCATGATCTGATAACCGCCGTCCACGTAACGCATCTGGCCGCTGATCGCCGCCGCGCCACTTAGGGCAGCGAGTTCGTGAGAAAATCAAACCAAGTGTTGTCGTTTGCCGGCCTTTTTGGGAGCGGCTCCAGCTTGATTCCCTTCAGCGGCTCTCCAGCCTTCCGTGAATTCGGGTGCACATAGTCGAGGGGCAGCTTGTCCGCCGGGAAGCCGGTGCTATGCATGAGGCCGAGGATGAAGTGGCGTCTGCCCCATTCCGCGGTGATGTCATTCGAAAACTCGCCCATCAACTTCAAGGCAGCCTCCGAGCATTCATTCGCAGAACCGCGCAGCCAGATATGAGCCCTGATCGCGTCTGACCGGACAAAGCGGTCCGGATCCTCGAACAATGGCTTAAGCGCACTCCCAAACTCCGCGATCACCGCGCGCTTGATCGGAAGCTTGCCCGCGTTCGATCCCCGGCCCGTTTGTCTGAGATTTTCGAGGTAATACAAGGAACCCGTGGCTGCCGCCTTGCGCACAGTTGCGTCTTTGTCCCGCAATCCCCAGGTCAGGATCTCAAACGCCTTGACGTTTTGCGGACCGCCCAAATCGAGGTCAGCCGTCATATCGCTGACCCAGAGGCACCGCTGATCCGGCGGCGCTGCCGAAAACTTTTCTTGGGTCAGGTCGGCCCTTCCGGACGTCACAAAGGGGCTGGGCCTGTCGCGGGACTTTTTTCCCGCAGCCAGAAGCGGTCCCGCCAACACTAAGGCAGCCCCCGCCAGGCAAGCCGCAAGGCACCTGAATTTATTGAAGGTCGTAGTGTGTTTCATAGGGTTGCGATTATAATCATCTGGACAGCGATGCAAGATTTATTGGCGGTTCGATCCCGACGACAACGTGCTACGGCTCTTAAATTAATTATGCCCCCTTGGGCTTGGGGGTTATGCGCACCATAAACGCGCAGATCGTGCCGCTGACCAATAGAAGGATTCCGCTACCGTAGGCCAGTTTGACGCCAAGCTCACTTGGACGCTGGTTGACCACTTCGATGAACCATTTGAGATCCCGTGATTTGACCTTGGGATACAGTTTGTAAAGATCGTTGATGGTCGAGCCTCTTAAGAAGCGAGGATTTTCCTCCGCGAGACCACGCAACGTGGTCGAGGACATCCATTTCGACATGGCTTGTTCGCCGCCACCGTCAATCTGCGTTATAGCCACAGGATTAACCGAATCGCTTTCTGTGAAAAGAAAAGACCAGGCTTTGGTCCACGAATCAGTGTTGCGATCCTGTTCCAGCCAGAATTTTTCGCCGAAGCGTAGGTTAGTCAATTCGACGTAGGAATTGGAACCCGGCCCTTTCTTCACGAACTCTGCCAAGGTCATGCGGTTGGGCTTACCAGAGGTTGCTTCCAAACGACCACCCTTCTGCATGCCGACCGCGATCAGCAGGGCGCCGAACATCCAGCCCATAGCGGCCAGTGCCCAAAGGTTTTGCCTGCGCAATCTTTGTTTGGCCACCGGATCCGGCACGATCGTGGCAACCGGTATCGGCGCTGCCTTAGCTGGCGCAAAATGAGCAGCGAAAGCACTTTGTCCAGCTGGCTGCCAATCGGTCATGCCCTCGCACCAAACCAAGGTTTGCGTGGTGACCGTGCCGTTGGCAATGAGTTGGGCCATCTGTTCAGCTTGGAACGGCCCGTGATTGGTTTCGTTTTTGGTATAATACCACATACGATGAAGTAAAAATATGTTGCTTAAGGAAATCTCTTGAGCAAGCTTTTTTTGTCACGTGCAAGGAACGCTTTTCACTTACACCTATGGACGCCGTTATCTTCCGTTGCCCTTGCAACATCACTCTCCAGGCTGAGCGGCAGATGGTCGGCAAGAAGGTGCAATGTGCGAATTGTGGCACGGTTGTTATTGTGCCAAGTCCATCCGGTGAGGAAGCTCCGGCACCAGCCAGGGCTGCGAACCATGCGGTCAATGCCGGCAACGTCCAGGTGATGAAATGGTTTGAACCCAGCATCATGAAGCGCACTGGCAGTAAGACATTTAACTTATGGATCAGCGTCGCACTGATCCTGGGCATGGGTGTCGTGGGTGTGATCCTGCGCTCGGTCATGAAACAGGGGGATCACCCCCGCTCCTACGGGGTGGTCTTCTTGGGATGCGCGGCTGTCGGCGTCGTGTTTGATTTGCTCCGGCGGATATTGCTTTTCATTCCTTCCGCAGTCATCATCGTGTCGCCGCAGGGGATCAATCGAAACACCATGATGGGCAATGTCGCGCACCTTGCGTTCTGGCCGTGGCACACCATCGGTTCCGGCAAAGTGGAAGTTGTGGCTCTTGGATCCAAATCCGTGCGGCTACTAACTTTGTATTCCTACGACCAGCAAGAGATCGGCACCCTCGGCATGTCGCGCTCTGCTTCATTCGATCAACTCGCGGAAGCATTTTCAGCGATGGGAAAACCATTGCGGTGAACCATGCATGATACTACAAGGTGCAAATGATTTGAACATTGCTAAAACTATCGTCCAGACAAGATAGCCGTCACCAAATCAATCTTATAAAAACCCAAAGATTCATATGCCAGACTCTCTTATCAGTCCTCAAATCATAAGTGGAATCGCAGGAGCTATTGGGGCTTCCCTTGCCTTTTACGTCTTAAAACGCAAGAAGCTCAAAATTGGTGAAGGCAAGAAGATGGGTTTGAATTTCTCGACTGATAATAAATGTCCCTCCTGCGGCACCGATATACCAACATTCAGACGACCAAAGAATTTCCGTCAGATGATGTGGGGAGGCTGGACCTGCGAGAAGTGCGGGACAGAGGTTGATAAGTGGCTAAAGCCGGTGCAACCGAAGTAGCGAACTCCACGAGCATCGATCTTCAACCAACCAAAGGCGAAACGGATGCAGACTAAGGCTCGAATAGCATTCGAGCTCAGCCTCCACGCCAGCGTTGTTTCCTTTAGGCTCTGCCTGATGATGAGGATGGAAGTAAATCACCGACCCCAACAAAATCAGCCCGTCAGTTCCGCGCTGATTATTTTACCAGTCTCGCGCAATGGCAACGATCTACTTCACTTCTTTCAAAATGATGTCCTTGAACTGAATCGTAAAGGGCGCGCCCTGATGAATCTGAAGGGCGATGACGCCCTTCTTCGCGCCTTCAGCGGTTTCGTCGGTCACATCCACGGTTTGTTTGCCGTTGATGAAGTGCTGGAGGTGGTTGCCTTTGGCGATCACTTTGTATTCATTCCAATCACCCTGTTTGATACCCGCCTGGATTTCATTGGAGTCACCCACGGTGCCGGTGACTTCGATGTTCGGCTTCTTGGCATTCCCGCCCTCTTTGATGACGACTTTTTCGCCCCGCTTGGCCAGGATGCCGCGGCCTTTTTCTTCGTAGAGAATGCCGCTGTAGGACTTGCCCGCTTCAAAGTCAGCCTGGTAGCCAGCGACGACGAAGCCCTTTTCATCCAAGACCTTGCTGCGGTATTGCACGCCGCTGTTGCCGAAGCCGACACCCAGTCCGTCCTTGTCCAGGAGCTTGTATTTGAAGGTCAGTTCGAAGTCGCCCGCTTCGCCTTCCCAGATGAGGAAGGTGTTGCTCTTCAGGGTGGATTTATTTGGGTTCGCCGGATCAGCCTGGGTCTGGCCGGTGATGCAGCCGTCTTTCACGGACCACATTTCAGGGAAACCCCTCCAGCCGGTGAGATCCTTGCCATTGAAGAGAGCCTTGCCTTCGTCGGCGGAGGCGGGACCAGTCAAGGCCAGGGCGAGAAGAGGAATGAAGGAGAGGAGTGTGGAGCGGGTCATAGACAGACTAAACGAAGGACTTCGCTAGTTTCCAGCAGGAGATTCAAAATATTATCGGGTTGTGTGGCAGCCCGGTGAAAATGTAACTTAGCCATCTTGGCTGAGTGTATGACGGGCTTCCAGCCTGTCGGCCTCCTTCGATTCAGGCAAGATGCCTGAAATACTCACAGGCTTGAAGCCCGTGTTACTTCCGACCATCCCCGGCACATCACCTGCGTGATGCCAGCTTCGAAAGCAGCCTCAGGATTTCAAGATAGAGCCAGACCAGCGTCACAAGCAGGCCGAAGGCCGCAAACCATTCCATGTATTTTGGCGCACGGTTCTGCACGCCCTGCTCGATGACGGCAAAGTCCATGATCAGGTTCAGCGCCGCGACGATGACCACGACGATGCTGAAGCCGATGCCGAACAGCCCGTTGCCATAAAGGAAACCCATCCTGACTCCAAACAAGCTGAGGATCATGCCAATGATATAGGTCAGGGCGATGCCAGCCGTGGCGGCAAAAACGCCGAGCATGAATTTCCTGGTCGGCTGAATAATCCGCATCGTGTAGAGCGCCAGCATCCCCAGCAGCGTTCCCACGGTCAGCAGGACGGCCTGCATCACGATGCCGTTGAATTGAGTTTCATACATGGCGGAAATGCCGCCGAGCGCGAGACCCTCTGCCACGGCGTAAAGTGGTGCCGTGATTGGCGACCATTCGCGCTTGAAGCAGGTGATGAGGCAGAGCACGAAACCCGTGATGAGTCCGCCCCATACCCATGGCATGGCGCTCGCGGAATCGCTCATCACCTTCTGCCAGACGTAAAATCCAGGCACGCAGACAAGTGCGAGCAGGATGACGCATTTGTTCACGGCACCTTGCAAGGTCATCGGTTGAGCATTGCCCGCTACGCTTTCGGAGAACGCTTTTTCGGTCAGAGCAGGATTTGTTGAGTTCATGGCTGGAGAATACAGCCTCCATGCGAGTCGGCACGCAATTTTTTTGGGAGGTCAAATTCGCGGCGCCGCCTGAAAATTACCATGCTGGCAGGGTGGGTAGAAGGATTCGGACGCCCGACCGAAATGGGTATTTGACTTTGAACGCTGAATTCCGTAGTTCGACTGATGCGTTACTCACCACCTGCAAAGGAGTTTTTCATCGAAAACCGCCGTCGATTAATCAAGAAGCTGAAGCCCGGCTCGTTGGTGGTGGTGCAGGCCAATGACATCTACCCGACCAATGCGGACGGAGTGATGAACTTTGTGCAGAACAGCGACCTTTTTTATCTGAGCGGGGTGGACCAGGAAGAAGCGGTGCTCATGATATTCCCAAGTGCGCCGGACGAAAAGATGCGCGAGATGCTTTTCTTGAAGGAAACGTCGGAGCACATCTCCATCTGGGAGGGGGAAAAGCTGACGAAAAAAGAGGCTTCGGAGCGCAGCGGCATTCCGGAGGGATCAATCCACTGGCTCAGCGAGTTCGACCGGCTTTTGCGCATGACTGTTTTCCAATCGCGACGGGTTTATCTCAACACCAACGAGCACGCCCGTGCTGCCTACGACGTGGAATCGCGCGAGCTGCGATTCGTGCGCCGCTGTCATGAGGAGTTTCCCCTGCACCGGCTCGACCGTCTGGCGCCGCTCATGCATGATCTGCGGATCATCAAGTCGAAGTCCGAGATTGAATTGATCAAAGAATCCATTCGCATCACCAACGACGGATTTCACCGGGTGCTGCGCTTTGTGAAGCCGGGCGTGAAGGAATACGAAATCGAGGCCGAGATGATCCACGAGTTTATCCGGCAGGGATCGCAGGGGTTCGCCTTCCCGCCCATTATCGGCGCCGGGAAAAATGCGTGCGTGCTGCACTATGTGACGAACCATCAAATGTGCGAGGACGGCCAGCTCGTGCTGCTTGATTTCGGCGCCAAGCAGTCGAATTACAACGCGGACCTGACGCGCACGATTCCGGTGAACGGTCGTTTCACCAAGCGCCAGCGCTCCGTCTACAACGCCGTGCTCCATGTGACGCGGGCGGCGACGGCGCTGCTCAAGCCCGGAGTGATCCTGAAGGAATACCAGGAAAAGGTGGGCAAGATCATGGAAGAGGAGTTGTTGAAGCTGCGACTGCTCAAGATTGGCGAGGTGAGGAAGCAGGATCCGGAAAAGCCGCTCTATAAAAAATACTTCATGCATGGCACCAGCCATCATCTGGGACTCGATGTTCACGACGTGGGCGACGTCTGGCGTCCGATGGCCCCCGGCATGGTCTTCACCGTGGAACCCGGCATTTACATCCGTGAGGAAAACCTCGGCGTGCGTTTGGAGAACGATGTGCTGATCACCAAGAACGGCACCGTGGACTTGATGAAGGATGTGCCGATCGAGATCGAGGAGATTGAGGATCTGATGGCCAAGGGGAAAAAGTGAGCAGCCCTCTGCCAGACGTCCTTCACTCGCGTCGATTTTGGAATTGAGAAGCCGCGCACATGGCCCACATTGACCGGCATGACCGTCCCGCCTACCGGCACCATCACCTTTTTGTTCAGCGACATCGAGGGCAGCACAAAAAAATGGGATAAGCAGCCCGAAGCCATGGGCGTGGCTCTCGCTGCGCATGATCGGATGCTGCGCGAGATTTTTCAGTCAACCGGCGGCTATGTTTTCAAGACCATCGGCGACGCCTTTTGCGTGGCCTTCGACACGGCGCAGAGCGCGCTCGCGGGAGCCTTGGAAAGCCAGCGTGCGTTGCGGGCTGGGGACTGGGGCGCGATCGGCGAACTGAAAGTCCGCATGGCGCTGCACACCGGCGCGGCGGAACAACGCGATGGTGATTATTTCGGCCAGACCTTGAACCGGGTGGCGCGCATTCTTTCCTCGGCGCATGGCGGGCAGGTGCTGGTCTCGCTGCCGACGGAAGAACTGGTGCGCGATCATCTCCCGCCGGACGCGCAACTCCGACATCTTGGAGAGCACCGCTTGCGCGATCTAGCGCGACCCGAACATCTTTACCAGCTTGTCGCGCCGAATTTGCCTTCAGAGTTTGCCAGCCTGCGTTCTCTTGAAAGCGTGGCCAACAATCTGCCTGTGCAGCTCAGCAACTTCATCGGGCGCGAGCGCGAGATGGCCGAGGTGAAACGCTTGCTCGGCAGTTCCCGCTTGCTCACGCTCACCGGCATGGGCGGCACGGGCAAGACGCGCCTCTCGCTGCAAGTAGCGGCCGACATGCTGGATACTTTTTCTGATGGCGTGTGGCAGGTGGAATTCGCCACCATTGATGATGCCGCGCTGGTTGTCGAAACTGTCGCCTCTGCCCTCGACCTTCGCCAGGAAGCCGAGCGACCGCTCACGAGCACACTCACCAGTTTCCTCCGAGATCGGAATGTCCTGCTTATTCTTGATAACTGCGAACACGTGGTAGCCGCCTGCGCCCGTCTTGTGGAAACTCTCCTGCGTGCCTGCCCGAAACTGCACATCCTCGCCAGCAGTCGCGAGCCGATGAGCATCGCCGGAGAAACGGCCTGGCCGGTCCCCCCGCTCTCGCTTCCGAACCACTGGAAGGAGATCACTGCGAGTGCGGATGCCATGGATATCCTCGGCGAATATGAAGCGGTGCGTCTCTTTGTTGACCGGGCTTCTCTGGCGCGTCCTGCGTTTCAGCTATCAAACGACAACGTCCATCTGGTTGCGCAGATCTGCTGGCGGCTCGATGGCATCGCGCTCGCCATCGAACTCGCCGCCGCCCGCATCCGCGTTCTCACGCTTCAGCAGATCGTCGAGCGGCTGGATGATCGCTTTCACCTCCTGACCACCGGCAGCCGCAATGCCGTCCCGCGCCAGCAGACGCTTCGCTCTCTCATCGACTGGAGCCACGATTTGCTTTCCGATTCTGAGCGCCGGCTGTTCCGCCGGCTGGCGGTATTTGCGCGCGGACGCACGCTGGAGGCCATCGAGGGTGTGTGCTCGGGTGATGGCGTGGAATTGTTTGAGGTCGTCGATCTGCTCACACAGCTCGTGGACAAGTCGCTCGTCTATGTGGAAAAAACGCCTGAGCACGGCGCGCGTTATTTCATTCTCGAGTCCATCTGGGAATACGCGAATGAGAAACTCAAAGAGGCCGGTGAAGTGGATAACTTCCGCATCCGGCATCTGGATTATTTTCTTCAATTTGCCGAAGATGCCGCGCCGAAAATTCGCGGTGCCGAGCAACGTGAATGGCTCGAAGTCGTGGCGCAGGAGGGATACAACATTCGCTATGCGCTTGATGCCGCCGCCGAGGTGCCCGGCCAGGTGATCAAGGGTCTGCGCCTGCTCGTCGCCACCCAGCGCTTCGTCGAAGTGCGCGGGCTTTTCAAAGAAGCGCGCGACGTCTATGCCAAACTTCTGGCCCACCCCGACGCCGCGCCACGTGATGCCATTCGCGCCGGGACACTCGCCGCAGCGGGACGCATCGCCTGGGTGTCGGATGAATGCGCAGCGTGCCGTCTCTACCAAGAAGAAGCGCTCGCCATATACCGCGAACTCGGCGACCCGCACGGCGCTTCCCGTGCCCTTGCCGATTTGGGCTTCCTCACATTTGACGAGTCCGACCTTTCCCGTGCTCAGGCCCTTCTCGACGAAGCTGCCGCGCTCGCCGCTCCGCTCGCTGATCCGCGGCTCACTGCACACGTGCAGCATATCCGCAGCGTGCTCTCTGCGGCGGAGGGTGATTTTGCGCAAGCTTTTGCCCTCGATAAGGAGAGCCTCGCAATCTATCGGAGCATCGGGGACACGTGGCAGGTGGTCATCATCGCGTGGGCCGTGGGCGTGAACGCGGCTGTGCTCGCGCGCTTCGATGTGGCGCACGCGCATCTTGCCGAATGTCTCCAGGTCGGCCTAGACCTCGGTAATCGCTGGGGCGCATCCTACCCGCTCGACGCCTTTGCGGTTCTGGCCGTGGCCGAGCGGCAATATGATCGCGCCGCTCGTCTCTTTGGCGCTGCTGACGCCCAGCGCATCCGCAGTGGTCTCGTCCCGCAGGCCGCCGATCATCCTGCGATGCGCGCCATTCTCTCTGCCGCTTCCGACTTTACCGGCCCTGACATTGAAACTGCTCGTCGCGAAGGTCAGATGCTCAGCCTTGAAGCGGCCACCGCACTGGCTCTTGGCACTGCCTGAGGTGCAAGCTCAGCCTTTGGCCCGCTCCAGTGCGCGGGTCCATCCCGTGAGTAAATTTTTTCGCGCCGCTTCTTTGATCG
>JANNQW010000210.1:0-1964 GCA_031400955.1 Verrucomicrobiota bacterium | reverse complement strand
GGCGGTGCGAGAAGCTCAATGCCACGTCCTTAAACCCAACCAGCCAAAGCGAACCAGATAGGCGCATGCGATCAAAGTAAGCGTCGTGCTGGTCCAGGCCAGAAGGCGAATGCCACGCTTCGCTTCTCTTCCTCTTTTCAGGGTGACATACAGAGCCGCCACGGCGCTCCCCGGAACCCACAAAGAGAGCATGAAGATCAGCGCCGAAGCCGCGCTGAATGAGCCGATATAGGCCAGAGAACCGTCCAGCGACATGATGACTGCCGCCGTGCCCAGCATCAATGGCAATGAACAAAGCGCCAACGCATGCCACACCCTGATCGCCCAGAAAGGCTGCGGCCTGGTTTTGCCGCGACCGGCGGCTACGGTCCACAGCACGCTCAATCCAAGGGTCAGCAGGAGCGCCAACGCATAAATCGCTCCATACAGTGCCTTCAGTGCGACCTCCCAAAGTGGCACCCTACGGCTCGTATTCATCGCACTCAAGAGCAAACTTCCCTCCGCCGTGATCTTTACGACCAAACTGGGCGCAGCACGGTCACTCTGTTGAAACACGCCCGGCGCGACGGACTTTCTCGCCCTCCCGTTGTACACCACATCGCCGCCAACAACCTTCAAAGCCGCCCAATTTCCAAGTCGCTCCAGAGGCACTAACAATTCCTGCCGGGTCGTGATCGATTGATAAATGCCGGTGATCTCCTGAACCGTCTGCGGACTGGGCGTGATTTCAACCAGGGCCGGCGCTTGCCATCCTTGCTGCAGATAGGAACAAATGATTTCTTTCGCTGCACCCACATTCCCCTGCGCGCCATTGAGCATGACCACAAACGCGGCGCCATGGGCCGGCTCATAGGCGTACGCTGCGCTGAAGGCATCAATCGACCCGTCATGTCCGTGAAAGACCGCCTTTTCCTGAATATCCGCATAGTTTCCCAGGCCGTAACCATGTTTCAGTCCCAACCTCGAGACCTCCGTCGATCTCGGATTCTCTATGCGCTCGACCGATTCAGGCTTGAGCAAAGTCACGTCATTCACACGGCCCCGCCCATTGAGCATCATGGCCAGTTTCGACAGGTCTTCGGCCGTGAGATTGAGGGCCCCCGATGGCTTGGCGATAATGTCCACGTAAGGCTCTTCGGTAACCCCATCCTCGCGATAGCTCTTTGCCTGGTGTGCGGACAACTTCTGCGGGCGAGTCCAGCTTGCTGAGTCCATATTCAGTGGTTCAAAGATGCGTCTCCGGGTAAAGTCCGCCCACGACATTCCAGAGACTTTTTCCACAATCGCGGCCGCGAGCACGGGACCGGCATTGCTGTAGGACATGTACATGCCGGGCTTCCAGCGCGAAGCATAGGGTCCGAGTGCTGGTACGGCATGGGACAAAGCCCGCTCGGGGCCAGCCAGCAGATAGTGTCGGAATCGAATGTCATCCAGGCCCGACGTGTGTTCCAGCAGGTGTACCAGGCGTAGCGGATCGGTCATTTCCCAGGGGTTGGCAAAGGCAATTTCGGGGGCCAGATCGGCGACCTTGGCATTGAGATCGAGTTTGCCTTCTTCGACCAGCAGCATCACCGCGATGCCGACCATGCTCTTGCTGATCGACCCCGCCCGAAACAAGGTCTCGGTGTCAACCGCGCGTTTGGCCGCAACATCGGCCAATCCGTAGCCTTTGCTAAGTATCACTTGATTGTTTTCGATCACGACCACCGAAGCACCCGGAACACCACTGGCCTTGAATGACTCAGCAAGCCGCTGATCCAATATCCGAGGATTGGAAGGTGGCGGCGGCTTCTTGCCGGCTTCCGCGTTTACTTGTGTTGGCGTAACAATAGCGAACGCGATACAAGCCGCACAGATCACATTTGTGCGTGACATAGGTCTCCTGGCCAGTCTACCTGCACGTCCACGCGCCCCTTGCCCTGCCAGGCACGCCCGGCGGTGGAGCGGTGGCGGTCAACCCGGCG
>JANNQW010000209.1:0-13094 GCA_031400955.1 Verrucomicrobiota bacterium | reverse complement strand
GTGCGGGCGACGATGGACATGCCGGCCCTGACGCGCGCCAATCTCACGATGGAGGATGTGCGCAGCGCCATTGCCACCTCGAACGTGAACCGGCCCAAAGGCGTGATCGAAGACGGCGACCGCCGCTGGCAGGTGGTCGCGAGCGACCAGCTCTCCAAGGCCGATGAATACAAGAAGATCATCGTGAGCTACAAAAACGGCGCGGCCATCCGGCTGGCTGATCTCGGCCGGATCGAGGACGGCACGCAGGATGCGTTCAACTACGGCAGCTCCAACGGCAAAGCCTCGGTCTCGCTGGTGGTGTTCCGGGAATCGGGAGCGAACATCATCGAGGTGGTGGACAAGATCAAAGCCCTGATGCCTCAGTTGCAGGCGCTGGTCCCGCCATCGATGAATCTGTCGGTTACGATGGAGCGGACGGTCACGATCCGCGCGTCCATCAAGGAGGTGCAGCGTTCTTTGTTCATCGCCACGGCGCTGGTGGTGCTGGTGGTGTTTGCTTTTCTGCGCCGCTTCCGGGCCACGTTGATTCCGGGTGTCGCGGTGCCGGTGTCGCTCTTCGGCACCTTCGGCATCATGTATCTCTTCGGCCACAGCCTGGACAACCTGTCGCTCATGGCGCTGACGATCAGCACCGGCTTTGTCGTGGATGATGCGGTGGTCGTCCTGGAAAACGTCACGCGGCATGTCGAGAACGGGATGCCGGTCAAGGAGGCGGCGCGGCGCGGAACCCGGGAAGTGACTTTCACAGTCATCGCCATGAGCATCTCGCTTATCGCCGTGTTCATCCCCATCATGTTCATGGGCGGCCTGATGGGCCTGTTGTTCCGCGAGTTTGCGATCGTGCTTTCAGCGGCCATCGCGGTGTCGCTGGTGGTTTCGCTGACAGCCACACCGATGATGTGCGCCCGTCTGTTGGATGATGTCAAAACGCGTCGCGCACCGGGATTTTTCGGACGCCAGATGGACACGATGTTTCATTGGTTGCAGTCATTCTATGCCGACACCCTTTCCATCGCGCTGCGGCATCGGTGGCTGACGCTCATCGCCCTGACCGGCGTCGTGGTGTTGACAGGCCGGCTCTATGTCACGATGCCGAAGGGTTTTTTTCCGCAGCAGGAAAACGGGATGCTCATCGGCAGCATCAGCGCGGATCAGAACATCTCGTTCCAGGCCATGCGGGAGAAGGTCATCGCCGTGGCGCGGATCGTGCAGGACGATCCGGCCGTGGCCTCCGTGAGCGCCAGCACGGGAGCGGGCACGCACAGGGGCGGCGCGAAAAACAGCGGCATGTTCTACGTGGCGTTGAAGCCGGTGGCCGAGCGAGACCCATATGAAATCGTGCTGGCGCGTTTCCGTGTGAAGCTGTCAAAGATCGCGGGCGCGTCCCTTTACCTCATGCCCTCGCAAGACCTGCAGGTGGGCGGACGCTCCAGCCGCTCATTGTATCAATACACGCTCCAGGCCAGCGACCTCAACGCGCTGCGCGAGTGGGAGCCCCGGGTGAAACAGGCCCTGCTCGGCCTCAAGGAACTCACAGATGTAAACAGCAATTTCGAAGACAACGGCACGGTCACGCGGCTGATCATCGACCGGGAAACCTGCGCGCGGCTGGGCATCACCATTCAGGCCGTGGACGCAGCACTCAACAGTTCCTTCGGCCAGCGGCTTGTCTCCACGATCTATGCGCCACTGAATCAATACCGCGTCGTTCTCGAAGCTTCGCAGAATGACGATCCCTCCGCGCTTGAGCATGTCATGGTGCGCAGCGCCACCGGCGATCTGGTGCCGCTCAACCAGCTCTCGCGCTGGGAAACCGCTCCCGCGCCTTTGTCCGTGAGTCATCAGGGTCAGTTCGCTGCCCTCACTTTTTCCTACAACCTCGCACCAGGAGTCGCCTTTGCCGATGCGTCCGCTGCAGTCACAAACGCCGTTCGCCGGCTCGGAATTCCCGAAGATGTTCAATGCAGCTTTTCAGGGACGGCCGGCGCTTTCCAAGCCTCCATGAACAGCATGCCGGTGCTCATCATCGCCGCGCTGCTGGTGATTTATCTGGTGCTGGGCATCTTGTATGAAAGCTGGCTCCATCCGTTCACCATTCTGTCCACGCTGCCCTCGGCGGGCGCGGGCGCGCTGCTGGCACTGTCGGCTTGCGGCATGCAATTCAGCGTGATGGCCATGATCGGAATCTTCCTGCTGATCGGCATCGTCAAAAAGAACGCGATCATGATGATTGATTTCGCGCTGCAAACGGAGCGTGAGAACGGCCTCAGCTCGCGCGACGCCATCTTCCAGGCCTGTCAGCTCCGGCTTCGTCCGATCCTCATGACCACGGCCGCGGCGCTGCTCGGCGCGCTACCGCTGGCACTCGGCACCGGCACGGGATCAGAGCTGCGCCGCCCACTTGGCGTGGCGGTGGTCGGCGGACTGATCGTGAGCCAGGCGCTCACGCTTTACACGACACCCGTCGTGTATCTGGTCTTGGACAGCATCCGGCTGTGGTCCTTGAAAACCTTTCGCAGCCGACGCAAGGTCGGGCCTGCCTTGCCGCCCGCTGATCTTTCACCTGCATCATGATGAACCTCCCGCGCATCGCCCTGCCATTGTTCATCGCCTTCGGCGGCGGCTGCAATTTTACGCCGAAATACCGGGCGCCGGAGATGGAGGTGCCCACGCACTTCAAGGAAGGCGGCGACTGGAAGCTCGCCAAGCCCGCGGCGCATCTGCCGCGCGGTGACTGGTGGAGCATTTTTCGCGACTCGGAATTGAACGCGATCATGAAGGCCGTCGAAGTTTCCAATCAATCGCTGCAATCCGCCGCCGCTCGCGCCGAAGGAACAGCCGCGCTGCTCAAGTCCGCGAAGATGGCCTTTGTCCCGACCCTCGATTCCTACGCCTCCGCCACGCGGAGCAAAAGCGGAACGCAGGGCGGTTCGACAAATCCCAACTCGCTCACCAACCGCAGCTCGGGCTTGCAGAAGTCCCGTTCGGTTGCCTTTGCCACGACATGGGAGGCGGACCTCTGGGGCCGCTTGCGTCGTGGTGCAGGTGCCGCCACCGCCGATGCTCAAGCCGCGCAGGTTGATGTGGAATCCACCCGGCTAAGCCTGCAATCGCAGGCGGCGCAAACCTATTTCTCACTTCGTGCCACCGATGCGCAGAAGCGCCTTTTGGAAAACGAAGTGGCAAGCTACCAGAAGTCTCTCGATCTCACAAAAAACCGCGAAGCCCAAGGTGTCGCTTCCGGCGCCGACATCGCGCTGGCCCAGACGCAGCTGGCCAACGCGCGCGTCGCGTTGATCGAAGTCGGCGTGCTGCGCGCGACACTGGAACACGCGCTGGCCACTCTCACTGGCCGGGTGCCCGCGACCTTCGGTCTCACGGAAGCCTCACTTGCCAAAAACATTCCTTCATTGCCTTCGGCTGCACCGTCAACCCTGCTACAGCGCCGCCCTGACATCGCCGCCGCAGAGCGCCGTGTCGCTGCCGCCAACGAGCGCGTCGGCGTTGCGCGTGCCGCATTTTTCCCCAGCCTGCTGCTCAATGCGGACACGGGCTGGCGCGGTCTTGCCGACCTGTTCGCGAAGTCGAACAACTTCTGGTCGCTGGGCGTGGACCTGGCAGAGCCGATTCTCGATCGCGGCCAGCGCGTCGCGGCCAAGGCGCAGGCGGACGCCGCTTGGAAAGAAACCGTGGCTGACTATCGCCAAACTGTACTGACGGCAATGCAGGAGGCGGAGGACGCGCTGGCAACCCTGCGCATTCTCGCCGAGGAATCCATCGCGCAGGACGAGGCGTTGCGGGCCGCGCTGGAGAGCGAGCGCATCGCAACGAATCAATACAAGGCCGGGACGCTGGGATATATCAACGTCGTCATCGTTCAGGCCGCAGCATTCACTGCGGAACGAAATTCCCTCGATCTGCAATTACGCAGGCTAAATGCGACGGTGGCGCTCATCAAGGCCATGGGCGGCACCTGGTGAAAGGATTCAGACTTGTCAGTTCTTGACCGCAAGGAACTTGGTCTGGCCGCCGCGGAGGATCTTGAGTTGCACGATCTCACCAGGCTGACCCTTGTTCTCACTGGCTTCACTGAGTGTGGTGACGGACTTGCGATTGACCTGGGTGATCACATCGCCCTCTTCAAGCCCGACTTTGAAAGCCTGGCTTTTTTCATCCACGTTGGTCACCACGACACCCTGGACCTCTTTCTCGATGTTGTAGTTCTGACGAAGTCCCTCGGTGATGTTCTCAACCCGCACGCCTTCGAGAAAAGAACTGGCAGCGAACTTGGGTGTGGCGGGCTTCGGTTTCTCCATGGCCAAGCCGGGATTTTCCGGGAGCTTGTCGAGTTTGGCGGTGAGTTCCTTGCGCTCGGGTTTGCGGGTTTTCTCGTTCATCCGCACGACGCCAAATTTCACATCGGTTCCCGGACGCTGAGAACTGATCGTGAGACGGAGCTTTGACAGATCCTGCACCTTCTCACCCAGAGCGGTGATAATGACGTCGCCCTCCGAGAAGCCGGCTTTCTGCGCGGGCGAATTGGGCACGATCATGGAGACGGTCACGCCGTTCTCATCGTTCAGGCCGAGAAAATCAACCATGCTGGGGTCCACCTCACCCATCTGAATCCCTAGGAAACCGCGCTCCACCTTGCCACCTGCGAGAAGGTCGTGAACGTTGTTGAGCGCCATGTTGATCGGAATCGCCAGACCGATGCCGGAGAACATGCCACTGCGAGTTTCGATCGCGGAGTTGATGCCGATCACGCGCCCTTGGGTGTCCACGAGCGGCCCGCCGGAGTTGCCGGGATTGATGGCGGCATCGGTCTGGATGAAGTTTTCAAAGCCGGCCTGTTTGGCGTTGCCGATGATGCCCATGTTGCTGCGGCCCAAGGCGCTGACAATGCCGTGAGTGACGGACTGATCCAGACCCATGGGCGAACCAAGAGCGAGCACGATGTCGCCCACACGGAGTTTGGAACTGTCGCCAATCGTGGCATGAGGGAATCCGGTGCCTTCGATCTTGATGAGGGCGATGTCGCTCTGCGGGTCGGTGCCGATGACCTTGGCGTCATATTCCTTCGCCGCCCTGTCGCCGACGATGACTTTCAACTGATCCGCACCATCCACAACGTGATTGTTGGTCATGATGTAGCCGTTGTCTGTCAACAGCACGCCAGATCCGAGGCCGGTCTGCACGGGCTTCTTCGGCTGCTGAGGAGCTTGGCGGCGGCGAGAACCCGGAGCCTGTTGCTGCTGCTCCTCAAACCACTGGCGGAACCAAGGCGGGATGCTGTTCAATTCTTCCTCGCTGGGACCGCCGCCGCCAAAGCCTTGGCGAGTGGCCTTTTTCGAATAAGTGCTGATGCTAACCACGCTGGGCATGATCTTCTGCACGACATCGGCAAATCCGGCATGGGCGGGATTGGCGCTGCGCACCTCGCTCGTGTCGCGCGTGATCTTGGCGTCAAAGTCCGCAACGCTGGTCTTGGGGGTTTCAGTTTCCGCAATGGCAAGCGCGACTACCCCCAGCAAGCCTGCACTGCCCAAGATGATTTGTTTGATATAAAGGTGGTTCATGATTTTATGGAGATGAATCTACGCGCATTACAGACGTTTTAATTCCAAAAGTGTTGAAGAAAACTTTCCCGGATTTGATTGAACAGACTTTGGGCGGGGAAGTTGCCCCGGCTTTAGTAAAGCTGTCCGAAAGATGTGGATTGGTTTTGTAGCAAGGGCGTCTCGCCCTTGTGCCTGTCTCGCCCTTGTGCCTGTGCCTGTCCAAAATGCCCTCCAGCCATGACACCTGAAAGTTCATCAGCAACCGCGATTGCCACCGCCGTTGACGCCGTGGCGGTGACCGCGCAAAACGACCAAACAGTTTAAAGGAAAGCTGGACGCGAGACTACCGTTTTGATAAAGACACGAGTAAGACAAACCAAGAAAATCAATCCTGAAAATCCCACCATGAAAAATAAAAAACTCATTCAGACTGCATTCAATTTCCTTGCTGCCATCGCGCTCGTCGCGCTGACTGCAAACTGCACCAGCGAACTCAAAGAAAAAGAAAACCTCGCTATCGCCGCCGGCTTCAAAGTGATCACTCCGGTCAAGCCGGATCAGGTGGCGCTCCTACCGACGCTGCCGAAGGGCCAGGTCACGCAGATCAACCACGAGGGCAAGATCTACTATGTCCTTCCGGATGTGGAGAACAACCAAGCCTATGTCGGCGGCCCGGCCGAGTATCAAGCCTATCAGCAGCTCCGGGTTCAAAGGCAAATCAGCAACGCGAACCTGCAGGCCGCGCAGATGAACCAGATGGCCGCCATGAACTGGGGCGCGTGGGGCGGTTGGGGTGGCATGGGCGGCCCCATTGGTCCAGGCGGATACCGCAGGTGGTAATGTCGAACACCAAGCAGACTCGTTCCAACAATCCAATCCTATGAAACCTACACCGTCATGTGGGGGTTGACTTACTCGGTCACCAAATGGTTGCAGATCTCAGCCGGCCTGCGCGGTTATTACACCGACAACAAAGTGAACGCCGACAAGCTGGAACTGCGTCCTTTCGCCGGCGTGAAGCTTTATCTACCGAACGGAAATAAAATCGATTCCGCCACAAAATTTTTCTCGCAACGAATCGCTCACGCGCCATACACTTGGTTTCGCTCATAAAACCGCTGAAGGAACCCCTGCTCCACTTTCTCGTCCTCGGCGCGGCGATCTTCGCGGTTCATGCGTGACGGCAGAGCGGCGTTCCCGATGGGGATGCGGGTAACGGGAAGCTCATCGACGTGAATGCGCCGACGCTGTTGTTTCCCAAATGAATCCAGCGCGTCCAGTCTGACGTAATCTTTGCAAATTGCTGAAACTCCGCCTGCTCCGATGTCTATTTCGTCATAGACATGAGCTTGCGTTTTTGCGGCCCTTCTGAAAGACTCACCCCTTAATCACCATGAAACTCTATCCCTTCTTCGCCATCGCCGTCCTCCTCCCGGCATTCATCCTGCCGGTCCACGCGCAATCAAACTTGGACCGCAGCTCCCTGCCGATCGCGGAGCCGACGCCGAAATCCATCACCACGCTCGACGCGCGCGATGCAAAGGCACCGCCGCGCTTCGAGGTCAAGGCGCCGCAGGGCGCGCCAAACGTCGTGATTGTGCTGATCGACGACATCGGCTTCGGCGCCAGCAGCGCGTTCGGCGGGCCGATCAAAATGCCGACGCTCGACAAAATGGCGGGCAACGGACTGCGTTATAATCGCTTTCACACCACCGCGCTGTGCAGCCCGACGCGCACCGCTCTGCTCACCGGACACAATCACCACGCGAACAACGCCGGTGCGATCATGGAACTGGCCACGGCATTTCCCGGCAACACCGGCATCCGCCCGCGGGAGATCACGCCGCTCGCGCAGATCCTCCGGCAGAACGGTTTCAGCACGGCAATGTTTGGCAAGTACCATGAGACGCCGCCCTGGGAAGTCTCAGTTTCCGGGCCGATGGATCGCTGGCCGACCGGTTCGGGCTTCGATAAATTCTACGGCTTCATCGGCGGCGAGACCAACCAGTGGGCACCCGCGATTTTCGATGGCGTGACCCGCGTCGAGCACAAGATTTCACCCGACTATCACTTCACCGAGGACATGACAGACCAGGCAATCCGCTGGGTCAGCGCGCAGAAATCACTCACGCCGGACAAGCCCTTCTACATGTATTTCGCGCCGGGTGCCACGCACGCGCCGCATCACGCGCCGAAGGAATGGATCGCGAAATACAAAGGGCAGTTCAGCGGCGGCTGGGACCAGTTGCGCGAGGAAACCTTCGAGCGGCAGAAAAAGATGGGGATCATCCCCGCGAACACCAAGCTCACCGCGCGGCCCAAGGAAATCCCCGCGTGGGCCGATATGAGCGCCGATCAGAAACGTCTCTTTGAACGGCAAATGGAAACCTTCGCCGGGTTCGCCGAGCACACGGACGCCGAAGTTGGCCGCCTCGTGGCGCAGCTCGAATCCATCGGCGCGCTGGAGAACACGCTCTTCTTCTACATCGTCGGCGACAACGGCGCGAGTGCCGAGGGCGGCCCCGAGGGCACTTACAACGAAATGATGGCGCTCAATGGCATCGTCGGGAAAGCCAGCCAGATGATGGCGCACATCGACACCTGGGGCGATGCGACGACCTTCCCGCACTACGCCATCGGCTGGGCCTGGGCGACGAACACGCCTTTCCAATGGACGAAGCAGGTCGCCTCGCATTTCGGCGGCACGCGCAATGGGATGGTGATGCACTGGCCCAAGGGCATCAAAGCGAAGGGAGAAATCCGCAGCCAGTTCCATCACGTCATCGACGTCGCGCCGACCGCGTTGGAAGCAACAAAGATTCCCCAACCGAAAACCGTGGACGGCATCAAGCAGCGCCCGATGGACGGAGTCTCCATGCTCTACTCCGCCGATGCACCGAAAGCCGCCGACAAGCGCACGACGCAATATTTCGAAATGTTCGGCAACCGCGCGATCTACCATGATGGCTGGGTCGCGGCGACGCGGCACTCAATCCCGTGGCTCATGGCGGTGAATCCCCCGCTCAAGGACGACGTGTGGGAGCTCTACAAAGTCGATGACGATTTCAGCCAGGCGGAAAACCTTGCCGCGAAAAACCCGGCGAAACTCAAGGAACTCCAAGCCGTCTTCGACAAGGAAGCCATCCGCAACCACGTTTTCCCCATCGACGACCGACGCTCCGAGCGCTTCGATGCCGAGATCGCCGGCCGGCCCGACCTTCTCGGAGGGCGCAAGTCCCTGACCGTTTATCCCGGCATGACCGGGATGCTGGAGAATGCCTTCATCAACGTGAAAGGACGGCATCACACCGTTGAAGCCGAAGTTGAAATCACTGAAGGAAAAACCAACGGGGTCATCATCGCGCAGGCCGGTTACTTCGGCGGCTGGGCGCTTTACGTGAAGGACGGAAAACCAAAACACGAATACAACTTCTTCGGCCTCGAACGCACCAACGTTGGCGCCGACACCGCGCTTGCACCGGGCAAGCACACCATCAGCTACGAGTTCATCCCCGATGAAAAGAAACCCGGCACCGGAGGCCAATCCATCCTCAGCGTGGACGGCCAGAAAGTAGCCGAAGGCCAGATTCCCAAGACGCAGCCCTTCGCCTTCTCCGCCGATGAAGGCGCGGACGTGGGCATTGATGGCGAGACGAATGTCTCCAATGACTACCAGCCCGGCGCCCCCAGCACCTTCACTGGAAAAATCATCAAGGTGACGGTCGAGCAGAAGTGATTCCCTCGACTCAAGAATTACATCCAAGAGCAAAAACATGAAACCAACGCGGCTTCTCCTGGCGTTCACACTCTGTCTTGCCATCACTTCACCTGCCGACGCCTGCTCCCGCGCGGTCTATCTCGGCTCCGACGACCAGATCATCACCGTGCGCAGCATGGATTGGGCTACTGACCTCGGCACCAATCTCTGGGCCTTCCCCCGTGGCATGAAACGCCAAGGAGCCGCGGGTCCGGGATCCGTCACCTGGACCTCGAAATACGGCAGCGTTGTTGCCTCCGCCTTTGAAGCCGCCACCGCCGATGGCATGAATGAAAAAGGTCTCGTCGCCAATCTGCTCTACCTCGCCGAGTCAAAATATCCCGTGGTTGCCGCCGATGAAAAACGCAAGCCCATCTGCATCAGCGCCTGGTGCCAGTATGTGCTCGACCACTACGCCACCGTCGCCGAGGCCGTGGAAGCCTTGCGCAAGGAACCCATCTACGTCGTCACGGTCAAAACCCCCGACGGCCACGAAGGCAGCGTCCATCTCGCCATCTCCGACCCCATGGGTGACTCCGCCATCTTCGAATACGTCGAGGGCAGGCTCGTCATCCATCACGGTCGCGAGTTTCAAGTGATGACCAACTCACCCACCTACGACCAGCAGCTCGCGCTCAACACCTACTGGAAACAAATCGGCGGCACCACCATGCTGCCCGGCACCAATCGCGCCGCGGATCGCTTTGTTCGCGCCTCGTTTTACATCAATGCCATCCCGCAGACCGCGAAGCTGGGAGAAGCCGTTGCCAGTTGCTTTGGCGTCATCCGCAATGTGTCCGTGCCGCTCGGCATCAGTACGCCGGGCCAGCCGAACATTTCCTCCACCCTCTGGCGCACCGTTTCGGATCACAAGAGCAAGCGTTACTACTTCGAGTCCACCCGCAGTCCCAGCGTCTTCTGGGTCAACGTAGGCGAAATGAACTTTGCCGAAAACCAGCCCGTCCGCACACTGAAGATCAGTGATGGCGCCATCCACTCCGGCGATACCGCAAGCAAGTTCACTCCCGCCGAACCCTTCAAGTTTCTCACAGCTGATGCGAGGTAAAGCGGCTTGTGCCAAATCCATCCCTTGCCGACCAGACATGATCAATGTAGAAGGCTTGTCCCAAGCCTTTCCTTCCGCAGGACAAGGGCTGGGACAGCCCTTCTATATTAGGGCTTGGCCCAGTTTTCAAATACTCGCAGCACAACCAAATCAACCCGAAACAAAACCCAAAGAACACATGAAACCAATTAGACACATCCTCGCGCTCGCCTTCGGCCTGGCGCTCATCGGGTCTGCTGCGCACGCGGCCGACAAAAAGAAACCCAATATCCTCGTCATCTGGGGTGATGACATCGGTAACCAGAACATCAGCCACAACAGCCGTGGCATGATGGGCTACCAGACGCCAAACATCGACCGCATCGCCAAGGAAGGCGTCGGCTTCACCGACTACTACGCGCAGCAGAGCTGCACGGCGGGTCGCGCGGCCTTCATCGGCGGATCCGTCCCGCTCCGGAACGGAATGTTGAAGGTCGGCATGCCCGGCGCCAAGGAAGGCTGGCAGAAGACGGACGTGACGATGGCCACGGTGCTGAAATCGCAAGGCTACGCCACCGGCCAGTTCGGCAAGAATCACCAGGGCGACCTCGACGAGCATCTGCCCACGATGCACGGCTTCGATGAGTTCCTTGGCAATCTTTATCACCTCAATGCCGAGGAGGAGCCGGAGAATCTCGACTATCCGAAGGACCCTGAGTTCCGGAAGAAATTCGGTCCGCGCGGCGTGATGAAGACCACAGCCGACGGCAAGGGCGGCCAGACCATCGAGAACACCGGCCCGCTCACCAAGAAGCGCATGGAGACCATTGATGACGAAACCGTCGCTGCAGCGAAGGACTTCATCACCCGCATGAACAAGGAGGGCAAACCCTTCTTCTGCTGGTGGAATGGCACGCGAATGCACTTTCGCACCCACGTGAAAGCGGAGCACAAAGGCATCTCCGGGCAGGACGAATACAGCGACGGCATGGTCGAGCATGACATGCATGTTGGTGAACTGCTCAAGCTCATCGACGACCTCGGCCTCGCCGACAACACCATCGTCCAGTATTCCACCGACAACGGCGTGCATTACAACACCTGGCCCGATGCCGGCACCACGCAGTTCCGCAGCGAGAAAAACACCAACTGGGAAGGTGCCTACCGCGTCTCCTGCTTCGTGCGCTGGCCAGGCCATTTCCTTGCCGACAAGACGCTCAACGGCGTTGTCGCCCATGAAGACTGGCTGACCACCTTCGCCGCCGCCGCCGGTGCGCCGGACATCAAAGAAAAGCTCCTCAAGGGCGTGGAACTCAATGGCCGCACCTACAAGAACCACCTCGATAGCTACAACCAGCTCGACTACCTCAGCGGCAAGTCAAAGGAGTCACCGCGCAAGGAGTTCATCTATGTGAACGACATCGGCGAGATCGTCGCCGCCCGCGTGCATGACTGGAAGGTCGTTTACATGGAAAACCGCGCCCAGACGGTCGCCCTGTGGCGCGAACCCTTCATCGAACTGCGCGCGCCGCTGCTCTTCAACCTCCGCCGCGATCCGCTCGAAAAAGCCCAGCACAATGCGCAAACCTACAACGACTGGTGGCTCGACCGTGTTTACCTCATCACGCCAGCCACCGCCTACGTCGGAAAGTTCCTCATGACCTTCAAGGATTACCCGGCCAGCCAGACGGCGGGTTCCTTCAATCTCTCGAAGATGCAGAAGCAGATCGAGGAGGCGGGGAAAGCCCAGTAACGCGGCACTGATCCGATTGTGAAACACGCGGGCCGGCCCGCGACTTCACCAGCGAAGGAAAAACAACCGAAACGAAAACATGAAAACAAAAAAGCTACTCCACTACGGCTTGTCACTGCTGACGGTGGGCGCGGCGCTCTTGAGCGTCACGTCTTCCGTTCAGGCGGCGGACAAGGAATCTGAAAGCGAAGCCTTCAAGAAATACGGCCAGGAGTTCAAAGGCAAAATCGGGCGCAGCTACGCCGAGTCCGAGGAATGGTATCCCGAACGCGTGAAGCCGAAGCCGGGCACGCCGAACGTCTTCATGATCCTGCTCGATGACGTGGGCTTTGCCCAATACGGCTGCTTCGGCGGTCTCATCAAGACGCCCAACATTGACGCGCTGGCCGCCGACGGCCTGCGTTACAATAACTACCACACCCCGGCGCTCTGCTCGCCGTCGCGCGCGGCGCTGATGGCGGGGCGGAACACGCACAAGATCGGCCTCGGCTCCCACGCGCTCACCGCGATGGGTTTCCCCGGCTACAATGGCACGCCGCCGGAGAGCGCGAAGTCCATCGCCAAGCATTTCCAGCACGCGGGCTTTGAGACCTTTGCCATCGGCAAGTGGGATCACACGCCGCTGCCGGAGGCTTCGGGGAGCGGGCCGTTCCATCATTGGGCCAGCGGCGAGGGCTTCGACCATTTCTATGGCTTCATGGCGGCGGATGCGGACGATTACCGCACGCTGCTCTGGAACGATCACACGCCGTCGGAGACTTGGATGGGCAAGAAGGACTACCACCTCACCACCGACCTCGCGGACAAAGCCATCCAGAACATCACCTCGCACGTCTCGATTTATCCCGACCAGCCTTTCTTCCTGTTCTGGGCGCCGAGCGCGATGCACTCGCCGCACCAGGTGCAGCAGCGCTACATCGACATGTATAAGGGCAAATTCGACATGGGAGCCGATCCCCGCGTCGCGCCCCACAT
>JANNQW010000208.1:0-2246 GCA_031400955.1 Verrucomicrobiota bacterium | reverse complement strand
GAGAATTTTTTCTACAAATTCAGCCGTCTTCTCGTGCAGCGCATGAAAGGCGGGATTGGTGGCGATGGCGTTAAAGTAATGCGCGATGGCACCGACATTGCGGTCGATGCTCCATTCGTTGTCATTGAGCACGACGATGAGACGGTTGGTATGCGCCGCGGCATTGTTCAACGCCTCAAATACCGGGCCGCAGGTGAAGGCAGCATCGCCGGCGACGCAGACAACGTGCTCGTCGCTGCCGCGCAGATCGCGACCGACAGCCATGCCCAGCGCCGCACTGAGCGCCGTGCCGGCGTGACCCGCACCGTAGCAGTCATGCTCGCTCTCCGAGCGCAAACAGAAGCCATTCAGACCTTCATACTGCCGGATGGTCTGAATGCGGTCCCAGCGGCCGGTGAGCATCTTGTGCACGTAGCCCTGATGTGCGACATCGAAAACGAACTTGTCCTTCGGTGTATCGAAAACGCGATGAAGCGCCAGTGTCAGTTCCACGACGCCGAGGTTCGGTCCGAGATGTCCACCCGTTTCACTTAGGGTGGTGATCAGCGTCTGCCGGATTTTTTCTCCCAAGGCAGCAAGTTGATCCGCAGGCAAGGCCTTGAGATCGGCCGGTGAATTAATATCGGGGAGTTGGGGCATGTAGGGGTGGGAGAATAATTCGATGGCAGTTCATCGCCTAAAAAAGCCGGATGTCGCCGTCTGGTTTATCCTCGGCTGGGGAGGGGGACTTGCGTTTCGATTTTCTTACCGGGTCTGCAGCAGAGCTTTCCGGCGCCTCCATCGGTGTGAATTCGTCGAGCGTGGCTGCTCCTTTGCCTTCGAGATCGGCCGTGATGACTTCCACGCGCTGGCGCGCGGTCTCAATGCGCGCGCGGCAGGTGCGCAGCAGGTTTACGCCGCGTTCATAGGCAGTGACCATTTCTTCAAGCGGCAGTCGCTCCGTTTCAAGCGAGTTCACGATGGTTTCGAGCGCGCCCATGGCTTCTTCGAAGCTGAGTTCCTCGGGTTTGTGGGCTGCGTTGGGCATTTTTATTAAGGGCCAACAATCATGGCGCGCGGCTCCGTCGCCGCAAGCGGGAATCCGGGCATCGCTAAAGGGGACTGAAAACTGTCTTGGCAAACTTGGCTGAGTGTGCGGCTGGCTTCCAGCACCTCAAACTCCGGCGCTGGGAGCTTCTGCGCCACCGGCTGCGCTACATGACGCGAGGAGGCGCGATTGGATCGAGGGCGTTCATTGAATCACTTTTCAACGCCGAGCGCTGGCGTTTTGATCCGGATCGGCAAACCGGGCGAAGTCTCCACACGGAGGCGATGCCGTGTGGTCGGGGCTCCACACGTTGCGATTGCCGCGAATGGAAGGATTGTGACCACGACACACGGGGCGCCGAAAGTGTGAGGGCATAAAACTGTTCATGAGCAGACCCTGTAGTTTTTAGAGAGCTCGTTTTTTCCGTTGCATGATGGCGCAAGAGGGGGAATCTCAGTCAGTTGACCAAAATAACTAGCGAATCGAAAATATGGCCACCGTCACCAAACGCGAACTTGTCATTGAACTCAGCAACCGCTGCGGCCTGACCCAGACCCAGGTTTTTGGGGTCTTTCAGGCGTCGCTGGATCTCATCACCGAGGAACTGGCCAAGGGTAATGAAGTTACGTTGCGGCGTTTCGGCACCTTTGAGGTGCGGGTCACAAAACCAAAAGTTGGCCGCAATCCGAACCGGCCCGGCAGTGAGATGGAAATTCCGGCGCGGACCGTTGTGAAATTCAAGCCCGGCAAGGAGATGAAAGCCAGGGTGGCCGAGTGCGATGCCCGCAACATAAGGTGAAGCGGATTGGGGTGCCTACACTCAGGTTGAAAACCTGTGCCACAAACGAACTTATAATTCACTCCAGCCCGGCCTCGGCGAGGCGGTCGTGGATTTCGCTGGCCTTGAGCTTGTCCACCATTTCCTGAAGCCGGCCCTCGATGAACTGATCGAGGTTGTAAAGCGTGACATCAATACGGTGGTCGGTGATGCGGTTCTGCGGGAAGTTGTAGGTGCGGATTTTTTCCTCGCGCCCGCCACTGCCGATTAGGCTCTTGCGATGTGCGGAGTATTTCTCGGCTTCCTCCTGCTGTTTTTTCACCAGCATGCGCGAGCGCAGGATGGTGAGGGCCTTTTCTTTATTTTTGAGCTGGCTGCGACCGTCCTGGCAGCGCACGATCATCCCGGTGGGCATGTGCATGACTTGCACGGCAGAGTCAG
>JANNQW010000207.1:0-20340 GCA_031400955.1 Verrucomicrobiota bacterium | reverse complement strand
GCCGCCCGCGCCCCCGATGATCTTTTCATCCAGCTCGGCATACGTTTCTCCCAGCCAGCCGGTCAACCCGATGCCGCCGGGCAATGAATCCAATTCCGCGATGCTCACGCCAGCTTCTGTGAGGATGAGATCGGGCCGGATGACACGCGGCAGATCGTCACGCCAGCGGGCGTTGCGACCGAGCGCGATCATACGCTCCGGCTTCCCCAGATCGAGCAGTTGAGCGACCCACTCATGCTCGCCCGCCGCGCTGCGATGGTAAAGTTCGTTGCACGACTTCTGAAACGCGAGCAGCGCCGTGCCAAGCGCATCCAGTTTGTCCGCAAGACCGCGCGCAATGGGAAACGCCTGTGTTGAGACCAGCCACTCCTTGCCCGCGAACATCCCGCGCTCGGGCATCGCGGCGCGGATATGTGAAACTTTCTCGGCGGGGGTCATGGCCGCGCAATCAAGGGGACGCTGGCGGCGTGTCAACTCTCCCGTTCCGCTTGACTTGCGGGTGCTTCGCGCCTTTCGATGCTGCATGATGCTTATTCTCCGACGTTCCGCCGCCGCACTGCTCGCGCTCGTTTGCGCCAGCTTGCTCAGTTCCTGCCTTGAAGGCTACGAGGAAGAAATGGTGATCTACCCCAACCTCTCAGGCACAGCCATAGTAAAGGTCAAACTGCCAGACTCGCTGGTGTCCAAATTCGATGCCGTGCACTCGGAATTTAGCCGGCAGAAAATCGAGGAGCGCTTCGGCTCGCTCAGTGGAGTGAAACTGAAGAGTTATACGTTGAGCGAAGGGCGTTACCCGGAGGCGACATTTGAAGTTTCATTTACATCACTTGAGAAGTTGGGAGCGGCAGCAGCGGCGAACAACCCGGCCCAAATGCTGGTGGGTGAATTTGTTGTGAAGAAGGATAGTGATGGCAGGATCGTTGTTGAGCGTAATTTTGGCAACGGCACGGCAAAGATGGATCTGCCTTCTGACAAATTCGCCCAATTCAAGACCCACTTTCAAGCACCGATCGAATTATCAAACACGAACTCCGGTTTCAAAGACAGCTCGCACAACGACGTGCGCTACCGCTGGTCACTGGCGGACATCGCCAAGAATAAACCCTCGATGATAAACAAGTTCGTGAAGCCATTCCCGTGGATTTACATCGGCGGCGGAGCTGTCGCACTGCTGATCCTTGGGATAATCATCTGGCCGATGGTCATGAAGAAAAAGGTCATCATGCCCGCAACGCCGCCAGAGGCTGAGACACCCGCGGAAAATACGGCTCCACAGCAACCTGCTGCTCCGCAGCGTCCCGCGCCCCCACAGCGTCCCGGTCCACCGCGCCGTCCGGGCCCGCCACGCTGAAAAAAGTGCCGTGCGGGGACCTGATATGCGCCCGGCACCCTTTTCCCCTCTTGCGTTCCACGCAGAGTCTCTCTAGCCTCTGCGCCATGTCTCAAGAAAAAAACGACTCTCCCGCCAGCCCGCCCGACTGGAGCGGCCTTGCCGCCAAACCCGCGTTTCAGGCCTTGCTGAAACGAAAAGCGGTCTTCATCATCGTGTCATCCATCTTCTTTATGGCCTACTACTTTGCGCTGCTGGTGCTGGTCGGATGGTTCCCGGAGCTGATGAAAAAGGAGGTGATTGGCAAGATCAATATTGCCTACCTTTTCGCGCTCTCGCAGTTTTTCATGGCCTGGGCGCTGGCGTTTATTTATGTCCGTGAGGCCGCCGAGTGGGATCGGATCACCAAAGAAATTTTGTCGAAATAATCGAGAGGACTTATCATGACTGTAGCACTCTCAATGTTTCTTCTGTTCGTGGTCGCGACTCTCGTGATCACATTCTGGGCGGCCCGGCGCAACACCGGCGCCAGCGCCTATTTTGCGGCCGGCCGCAACATCACCGCCTGTCAGAACGGTTTTGCCGTGGCTGGAGATTATATGAGCGCAGCATCGTTTCTGGGCATCTCAGGCATGATCTGTTTCAAAGGCTATGACGGCTTCATGTATTCGGTCGGTTTCCTCGTGGCTTACCTCACCGTGCTGATTGTGGTGGCGGAACCGCTGCGCAACGCCGGCAAATACACCATGGCGGATCTCCTGGCCTACCGACTCCGACCAAAACCCGTGCGCGCGCTGGCATCCTTGAGCACGCTCGTTGTGTCCACCTTTTACATGATCGCGCAGATGGTCGGTGCGGGTGGCATCATCAAGGGGCTCATCGGAATTGATTTCACGCCTGCGGTGATCGGAGTCGGCGCGCTCATGCTGATCTATGTCGTTTTCGGCGGCATGCTGGCGACGACCTGGGTGCAGATCATCAAGGCTGTTCTGCTGCTCGCGGGCTCCATTCTGCTGAGCATTCTCGTCATGAAATTCCATGGCTACAGTTTCACTAATTTCTTTGATGCAGTTTCCAAAGCCGACTATGCGGGCAGCGCGGCAGCGAAAAATCTTCTGGAGCCCGGCATGAAGTACGGCATGACAGTTGCCGGGAAATGGGGCCCGCTGGATCTCGTCTCACTCGGGCTTGGACTGGTGCTGGGGACTGCGGGACTGCCGCACATTTTGGTGCGGTTTTACACCGTGCCTGATGCCAAGACGGCACGGAAGAGCGTCGTGTGGGCCATGGTGATCATCGGCTTCTTCTATATTCTCACCACGTTCTTCGGTTTTGGCGCGGCCACCATTCTCAGTAAAGCCACGATCCTTACCGCAGCAGGCAAGGAGAATACCAACATGGTCGCACCGTTGCTGGCACAGGCGCTGGGCGGGGACTTGTTCTTCGCCTTTATCTCAGCCGTGGCCTTCGCCACCATTCTGGCAGTCGTGGCTGGCCTGACCATGAGCGCCTCCACTTCTTTCGCTCACGACTTCTACACGAACGTGATTCACCACGGCAAAGTGAAGACGCATGGCGAGGAAGTGCGTGTGGCCCGCATCGCGGCCTTCGTCGTCGGGGGCATTTCCATTTTCCTGGCGATCCAGCTTCAGACGGTGAACGTCGCATTCCTGGTCGGCCTGGCATTTGCAGTGGCCGCCAGTGCCAACTTGCCCGTGATCGTGCTCTCCATCTTCTGGAAACGTTTCACCACGACTGGTGCAGTGTGCGGAATGGCCGGCGGATTGATCTCGTCGATCGGCCTGATCCTCATCAGCCCCGTGGGCTTGCTTAAGACCCATCTTTTCCCACTGGAGAATCCCGGCATCGTGAGCATTCCGCTGGGCTTCCTCGCGGCCATCATCGGCTCGCTGCTGAAGCGCGAACCGGAAGCTGAGGCAAAGTTTGACGAGCTAACGGTTCGGGCGCACACCGGACTGGGTGCTGAGAAGGCGACGGCGCACTGATAGTGGAATCGACTCCATCGTCGCTTATCCGGTGCTGGCGACGCCATCGTCGCCAGCCACTCACCGACGCGAGGCGCGTCGGATACACCTGAAAGCGGCGAGGGCGCCGCTTCTACCAAGAATTACTGCGGGATGTGAATCTGATCGCCAGGACGCACTTAAAGGGCGGCGTCGGCACCGTCGGCTTTTTTGAGGTCGCAGGATGCGAGTCGCGCCATCACGGGTGAACTTGATCGTCTTGAGCTTTGCAAAGTCCGTGGGACCACCGACAGCGGTCATGGCTTGATGATTGACTACGGCGATCTCCTCGGAACTATGTGCTTCGCGATGAAGGCGGCCTGCTTCGTCAGATCGAAGTTCGCCTTCGGCGTCAGAATCGCGGCTAGAGCATTTTGAATAATATTGTAGCCGTCAGCAGAGGATGGACATCTTCATTACTCTGCCTTGTCCAACGCGCCCGTTGTCGCAGAGCGACAATGGATGGTAGCCGTCACTACGCAACGGGACAAAACAGAAGCGGAGTCCTGGAGCGGGCTACGGGAATCGAACCCGTCTGTCCAGCTTGGAAGGCTGGAGCATTACCACTATGCTAAGCCCGCATAGTATATTTAGTATTTAACACCCTAAAAATCGCTAATAGAGCGGTCTTCTTAGAATCTCAACCCAGCAAGCTATTCCCAGATTCGAACTCCAAGCAGACTTGGCTTCATACACTGATAATTAGCTACCGCAAGCGCGGAATCGCGCCCGGCTTGCGCATCCAATACCCGGACCAATTGCTATGTGGATATCTTTTTGCAGCAGGCTTCACTTTTATCCCTTCAGGCTGAATTTCCACTTTCCGATGTTTGCGGACTTTGTTAATGTCTTCCGTGCAGCCTTTCCGGCAACCATGACTACCCGCAACATTATTCGTCTCAGCCTGCTGGCCCTTATTCTATTGGCCTCATTCTGGGTATGGCATCGTTGGCAATATTGGGTTGGTGCCCAGGAAGTCTATAAACTGCTCACCATCCTCTTTCTGGCTGTCGGCGGCGGCATTCTCTTCGTCACGGTGCTCCTGCCCAAGTTTGGCGACGCCGTCGGCACCGTGATGTTTTCCTCAGGGGAGGAGATTACTTCCCAAGAAGGGATGAAAGCCGCCGCAAAAATTGCCAATGGCGACTACCTAGGCGCGATCGCGGAATATGAAATCATGATGAAGGACAAGCCCGACGATTCTTTCCCGATTTCTGAGATTGCCAAGATACACGCCGAGAAGCTGGAAGATCCCGCTACGGCACTCGCCTTCCTCCATGAACATCTGGAGTCGAAGGACTGGAGTGAAGAGAATGCCTCCTTCCTCATGTTCCGCATGGTAGACCTGCTATTAGACGACCACCAGTTCGACTCCGCGAAGGACATCCTCGAACAGGTGATGAGCAATTTCCCCGGCACCCGCTACAGCGCGAATGCCAAACACAAGATCAACGAGGTCGAACTGGCGCAGTTCAAGGAAGCCCAGGCTTCGCGCGCACAAGGCGACAGCCTCGCCTGAACCACCAACCGGCTCGAATCATGGGGCGAGCCGAAATTATTCTTGCCAAACCCCTGGCCTGGCTGGCACTCGCCGCCATCTGCGGCATCGCCACCGCCGACGCCACGGCTGCACTGATTCCCTCCTGGTCCTGGGCTGCGATCGCCGTGATCACCGGGCTATGGCTGATCCGCAAGCAAAGTCTGGCTGCCATTCTCTTGCTAACGGCGTGTGTCTTTGCCTACCGGCACGCAGTCGTTTGTGACGCCACCCAATTAAGTGAACTTCGCCTCCTGCTGAACCAACGCCCCTCGCCCTTGGACATCTCGGCAGAAGGCCGCGTCATCAAACCCCTGCGTCGCGACTTGCCGGGCACGGAACCAGGGCAGGCGCTCTTCATCGCGGATTCGATTACCGCTCCTCTTGTGGGCAAGACATGGACCGGACCCGTCCAGCTCCGGCTCATTATCGAAAAAGAAACCGAACTCGCTCCGGGCCGATATCGTGTTGCGGGCAGGGCCTTTCTTCCACGGGAACCCGACAATCCCGGCCAGTTTGACGAACGCAGTTACGACCTGCGGCATGGTCACGTCGCCGTGCTGCGCGTGCGTGAAAGCGTTTTGGTGCAGGCGGACAGTTGGGCGCCCGCCGCATGGCTGGACCACGGGGCACAGCGCTGCCGGGAGTGGTTGAAGGAAACCTTGAAAATCGGCATGAATGGCGATGCCGAGGCGCACCGGATCATCGTCGCCACGGTGCTCGGCGGCGCCGACGCGGAGACGCGGAATCTGGAGCAGCCGTTCCGCGACACGGGCACCCTGCACATTTTCTCTGTCAGCGGCCTGCACGTCGGCATCGTCGGCTTGATTCTCTGGCGGATGCTCAAGCCGTTCAGCTTAAGGCGCGGGTGGATGGCCGCCATCGTGTGCCTCATGCTCTTTGGCTACGCGTTCCTCTCCGGCCTTCCCTCGTCCACCGTGCGGTCGGCGGTCATGGCTGCGGTGCTGCTCAGTGGCGAGGTCTGGCAGCGCCGTTCCGATATGCTCAATAGCCTCGGTGCCGCAGCGCTCCTGTTGCTGCTGAATGACAGCAGCCAGCTTTTCTCCATCGGCTTTCAACTCTCCTTCGCTGTCGTGGCCTGTATCGCCCTGCTGCATCGTCCCATCCTCGGCCTGATGCGCCCCCTGACAGACCCGGATGAGTTCATGCCCGAGGTGCTGCTCAGTCACGGGCAGCGCGCCACGCTTGAACTGCGACGCTCGATGGCGGGCACCCTCTCCATCTCCGCTGCGGCATGGATCGGCAGCCTGCCGTTTTGCATTTATCATTTCAACCTGGTCACGCCCGTGGCGCTGCTGGCAAACATGGTGATCATTCCCATCGCCTTCATGATCCTCTTCATCGCCGTCCTCACTTTCGCCGCCGCGCTGGCGCATGTGCCGCTCGTGACAACATTGCTGGGCAACACCAACTGGTTCTTCGCACACGCCGCCCTTGTTTCCGCCCAGGCCTTCGCCGCCATTCCCGGTGGAAATTTTTATCTCAACCAGCCCACGCTGCGGCTCACACCTCCTGCGGAACTCACGGTGCTCCGTCTCCAGGCCGGTGGCGGCAGCCTGCATCTCAAAACCATGTCGTCCGACTGGCTCTTCGATTGCGGAGCCGCCAAGGACTATGATTTTCTGCTGCGCCCCTATCTGAACCGCGCTGCGGTCAACCACATCAACGGCCTCGTTCTCAGCCATGCCGACACCGATCACATCGGTGCCGCGCCCTTCGTTGTTCGCGACTACCATCCAGATCGCATCCTGCTCTCCGCGCTCGAAACAAGCTCCCGCAGCAGCAGCCTCCGCAACCTGCGCGCCATAAAGGTGCAACCCGATAAGCTATCACTTGGCGACCACCTGGATTTCGACGGAACATCGTTGCCCGCCAGCGCTGAGGTGTTATTTCCGCCGCCAACACTCCGCACCGCCCACGCAGACGACCGCGCCACGGTGCTGCGACTGGACATCGGGCAATTTCGGATTCTCTGGTGCAATGACGCAGGCTTCACTGCGGAAAAGTTCATCGTGGAAAAGTTGCCGCCCGAAGCCGCTCACTGCGATGTGCTCATCCGCAATCAGCACGCCAAAGACACCAGCCTGACCCCGGAGTTCCTCAACCGCGCACATCCGCGATTGTTGATCACCGCCAGCAATACCTTTCCAGAAAGCCAGAAGCTACCGCAACGCATCCGCGATGCATGCGCGACCCGCATGATTACGCTGCTAGACCAGGCAAATACCGGCGCGATCACCCTACGTTTCTGGCCGCAGCGGCTGGAAGTAATTCCCTTCCGCGGCCCTACTGCGACGATCACACTTGGGCCGCGTTTGGATGATGCGCGCTGAGATGCATGCGTGAACAAATCCATCTCGGCAACGTAGTTCGCGGGGGGACTCGCGGGCTACGCTCAAGATGCCGCACCCAGCGCTTTCCTTCTATTGCGCGTCTTCCACAACACCCAGCCAAGAAACGCGATGATCACAATGTTCACCACCAGAACGCCCACCTTGCGCAGGGAGAAATGCAGAATGAGTTCGTAAATCTCCGCCGGCACATACACGAAGGCGGAGAGCACTGCGAGCCACTCGCCCCAGTGTCGCTCAAGCCACAGTCCGTAGCCCTCGGCGAATCTCAACACAATGTAGGCCAGCGCCAGCCACAGCAATACGACCGAATCGAGATTCGCGACAGTGACTGTGAAAAATTTAGCAATGCCGCCCGAGGGATCGAGACGGGTGTAGTGCACGATGCGCTCCATCAGCGAATCCATAGTCCAATGCCCTCCCGCCACCAAGATGAACGCAAGCAACACCACGCTCCCCTTGATCAGTTCAAGAATCGCAATGACACGAAGCCCAAGTGACCAACGGTGTTGTAGCATGGTGTGGCTGGTTATTCGTTCTGTGCGCGCTGGCGCAGCAAATGATCGCACAACACGAGATGCGCCATCGCCTCGACCATCGGCACTGCGCGCGGCAGCACGCACGGGTCATGACGGCCACGCGCCTTGATCATCGTGGCGGCACCGGACTTGGTCACGGTGTCCTGCTCGCGCAAGATGGTGGCGGTGGGCTTGAAGGCAATGCGGAAGACGATGTCTTCGCCGTTGCTGATGCCGCCTTGAATGCCGCCACTGCGATTCGTCTTCGTGCGGATGCGACCGCCCTTGCTGATAAAAATATCGTTGTGCTCCGCGCCGGTCAGCAAAGTGCCCGCAAAGCCGCTGCCGATTTCAAAACCCTTCGTCGCCGGCAGGCTCAGCATCGCCTTGGCCAGATCGGCCTCCAGTTTGTCGAAGACCGGCTCGCCCAAGCCCGGCGCGACTCCGCGCACGACACACTCGATCACGCCGCCGACAGAATTACCTTCCTTCCGCATCTTCTCGATGAGCGCGACCATCTTCTTCGCGGCCTTCGCATCGCAGGTGCGCACGAGATTGGACTCAATGATTTCTGACTTCGGATTTCTGACTTCGGATTCTGAAGCCACGATGTCCTGCACGCTTCGGACGAACGCCAGGCATTCGTAACCCGGTAGCGCCTGTTGCAGAACCCGCTTCGCGATCGCACCGGCGGCGACGCGCCCGATGGTTTCCCGGGCGCTGGAGCGTCCGCCGCCCGCGACAGCCCGGACGCCAAACTTCGCATCATAAGTGAAGTCTGCGTGCGAGGGTCGATAGGCCGTCTCCATTTCCTTGTAAGCAGCGGAACGCTGGTCTTCATTGCGCACCATGATACCGATGGAGGTGCCCAGTGTTTTTCCATCGAGCACGCCCGAGAGAATCTCGCAGCGGTCTCCCTCCTTGCGCTGGGTGACGATCTTGCTCTGCCCGGGCCGGCGCCGGTCGAGTTCCGCTTGAATATCTGATTCCGACAACGGAATGAGCGGCGGGCAACCGTCCACGATGCAGCCGATCGCCGGACCGTGTGATTCGCCGAACGTGCTGACTCGGAAGATGGTGCCGAAGCTGCTGGACATGTGGGTGGCAACAAACCAGCAGCTTCGCCCGCGTCAAGCTGTCGCCGACGGCTTGATCGCCGCCGCGCGCTCGGCGTTGTCGAGCACCTGGCGATGGAGGCTCTTGCCGGTCTTCTTCGCATACCACAGCACCAGCGGGCTGGCGATGTAGATGGACGAATAGGTGCCGACAATGATGCCGATGACAATCGGGAGCGAGAACTCCTTCATGGATGGACCGCCGAAGATGTAGAGCACAACCATCGGCATCAGTGCCGTGAGACTGGTGAGCAAGGTCCGGCTTAGCGTGATCGAGATCGACTCATTCATGATGTCGCGGATATTTCCGGTGCCGCCCTTGGCCTTGATCATTTCCCGAATACGGTCGAAGACAATGATGGTGTCGTTGATCGAATAGCCCGCGACGGTGAGCACCGCGCCGATGTGGATGATGGACAATTCCTGGCCCATCAGCACGGACAAACCGACGACAATGATGCAATCGTGAAACAGCGCGATGATCGCGGCGAGCGCAAAGGAGAACTCGTAAAAGAACGACATATAGAGCAGGATCGCGATCATCGCGACGACGTAGGCGATGATGGATCGCTTGGCGAGTTCGCTGCCGACGATGGAGCCGACGGTGGCGGAAGAAGTGCCTGTGAATTTTCCTGGGAATGCGGTTTCCAGCGTGCTCTTTACTAAATCTTTGTCGCTTTCTTCCGAGCGCACGCTGAGCTGGCGGCCGGTGACGGTGGTGTTTTCCTGGACATAGAAGCCCTTGAGACCAGCGCTCTTGAGCGCACCCTCCGCAGCGGCTGGCTTCACGTTTTCGTTGCTTGCGATGTCGAATTGCGTCTTGGCACCGCCGCGGAAGTCAATGCCGATGCCGTGGTTGGGCTTGAAGACGAAGCCCAGCAATGAGAAGGCGGCAAGAGCGAAAGAGCCGATGATAAAGGGCTTGGCATACTTGAGCAAGTCGTAGCTACCCGTCGGTATGAACTGGGCGAATTTCACCTGGTCCAGCTTGTGATTGTCGATGAACCAGCCGAACACCACACGGGTGACGATCAGTGCGCCGAAGAGCGTGCCAAAGATGCCGACGATCAGCGTGACAGCGAAACCCTTTACCAGGCCGCTGGCGAGAGAAAACAAGATCAGCGAGGTGATGAGCGTGGTGACGTGCACGTCAAAGATGGCGGCGAACGCCTTCTCGAACGCCGTGGCCAGGCCGGTGGCGAGTGTTTTGCCCGCGCGCATTTCCTCGCGCAGTCGTTCGTAGATGAGCACGTTGGCGTCCACGCCCATGGCGACGGTCAGGGCGATGCCGGCGATGCCGGGCATGGTCAAGGTGATCTTGAAAAGCGCCATCGCTCCGAAAATTATCAGCAGGTTCACGACCACGCCGCAGAGCGCGACCACGCCGGCAAGCCGGTAGTAGATGAGCATGAACACGGCGATGAGGGCAGTGCCGACGATGCCGGTGTAAACGCCCTGCTTCACCGTTTCCGCACCGAAGGCGGCGGACACTTCGCTGGATTCGATGATCTTCATTGGATTTTCCAGCGGGTTTTCCAGAGCGGTGGCGAGCGCGATGGCCTCCTCCTGCTTGAAACCGTTGGCACCGCCGGATATCTGCGCATAACCGCCGTAGTGGTCAGACTTCAGCACGGGATCGGAGATGACAACGCCATCCAGCACGATGGCCATGCGATCGCCGCGATGCCGGGACGCGATGTCATCAAACTGCTTCGTGCCTACACTGTCTAAATAGAGACCGATGACCCAGCCTTCCTGCGGGTCGAGCTTGGCAATCGCACGGCTGACGTGCTTGCCCGCCAGATCGGCGCGGCTTTTCACGAGCAGAGTCCCGGCTTTCTCCGTATCCTTTTTGCCGATCTCCTTGTGGGGCATCTCAACATAACCGATGGCCACGCCGCCGTTGGACTTGATCTTCTCGATCTCGCCCTCGCTGTTAGGATGGACCATGCGAAGTTCAAGCTGGGCAACCTGTTCGATCTTCTCCTTTACCGCCTTCTTGTCCTCCTCCTTCACGCCGGGCATTTCGATGTGAATGCGGTTCTCGCCCTGGGGCGTCATCAGCAGATCGTTTTCGCCATTGGGATTGAGGCGCTTTTCGAGAATGGCGATCGCCTGGTCGAGTGAGTTCTTCGTGATGGGCTTCGATTCGCCTTTGTCGTCCATGCCCGGTTTGAGCTCGACGGTGAAGGAGGATCCGCCGCCGATGTCGATACCCTTTTTGATGCCGAGCCCCATGAAGGCCCAGACGCAGAAGATCGACATCAACACCGTGAGGATGGTGCCGGACAGCTTTTTGCCGCGATGATCGGTGGTGCCCAGATAAAAGAACAGGAGGAACAGCAGAACGCAGCCCCAGAGAAAGGTGAGTGCGGGAGTAAAGGATGACATGATGGCAGGAGGAAGGGTGCTTTTGAAACGAGTGGCGTTACTTCGCGGCCTCGACAGTCACGGGTGACTCTTTAGAAACACGCTGGGCGATGGCGCTGCGGTCGAACTCAACCTTGCCCTCGTTGATGCGGACGATCACCGTCTTTTCCCTCACGGAGGTGATGACGCCGTGGGCGCCGCCAATGGTGACGACTTCATCGCCGGGTGCCATGGCTTTCTGCATCAGCTCCTGAGCTTTAGCCTTGTTCCGCTGCGGACGGATGAGGATGAAATACATCACCACCATCATCAGCACCATGAAGACCATCGGGTTGCCGAGAAGGCCCCCGGGTGCAGGGGCGGGCGGCGGGGCTTGAGCAAGAACTACGGGGAGAGTAATGGCCTGCGCCATAAGTGTCGAAAGGATCATGGGTCTGGGGGTTCGGTGTGGGTCTGATAGTTGGAAATGAAATCCTCTCGGAACTCGCGAAAAACGCCGCCTTTGATGGCGGCGCGGGCGCGAGACAAGAGGGAGAGATAGAAATGCAGATTATGGAGGGAAATCAACCGCAAACCGAGGATTTCCCCGGCCTTCAACAGGTGGCGCACATAGGCGCGGGAGAAACCCCGGCAGAGTGGATGCGTGTCTTCATCGATCTCCGCGTAGTCGCGCGTGTAACGCGAGTTCTTCAAATTGATCGACCCGCGCATGGTGAAAGCCGTGCTGTGCCGGGCCAGACGCGTGGGCAGCACGCAATCAAACATGTCGATGCCGCGCGCCACCATTTCAATTAACTGCGGCGGTGTGCCCAGGCCCATCGCGTAACGCGGCTTGTCCGCCGGCAGATGCGGCTCGCTGTTTTCCACGGCGGCGAACATCACCGGCTCCGGTTCGCCGACACTCACGCCGCCAACTGCGTAACCATCAAAACCCATCGCCACCAGCTCTCGTGCGCTCCGGGCGCGCAACTCGGGATAGGATGAACCTTGCACAATGCCGAAGTGCAACTGCGGCTTGCCGTTGGTCTGCGGCTGGTTGGCATCAATCCAATCGCGACAACGACGCGCCCAACGCAACGTAAGGTCGAGGCTATTAGTGGCATAAGTTTCGTCGCAGGGATGCGGCGGGCATTCGTCGAACAGCATCGCGATGTCCGAGCCCAGCACCGCCTGAATCTCCATCGCCGTCTCCGGACCAAGGAACATTGGGGAGCCGTCCACATGATTTTGAAAATGCACGCCCTCTTCCTTGATCTTGCGAATCTTGCCCAGAGAAAAAACTTGGAAGCCGCCGGAGTCAGTGAGGATGGGCTTGTCCCAGTTGGCGAATTTGTGGAGGCCGCCTGCCTCCCGCATGATCTCCATTCCCGGTCGCACCGCGAGATGATAAGTGTTTCCTAAAATGATCTGCGCACCGAGCGCGCGCAGTTCATCAGGATGCACGCCTTTGACCGAACCCTGCGTGCCCACCGGCATGAAGACCGGTGTCTCAACCACGCCATGCGGCGTCTCCAAACGCCCGTATCGGGCGCGGGAATGGGGATCGGTGCCGAGAAGAGTGAACATGCGGGCGCGCATCGTGGCGCACGACCGCGCTGATGGCAAGGAATGTAGGCGATGCGTCCCGCTTCGCACTTTGTATAAATGATGTGAAGCCAGAGGCATCACCTACTTTTAATACGCCAGCCACGGCCCCAGCCACCGCTCTGTGTCGGCAACGCTCATACCTTTGCGCGCGGCGTAGTCTTCAATCTGATCCTTGTTCAGCTTCCCGGTGGCGAAGTAACGCGCCTCGGGATGACCGAAATACAATCCGCTCACCGCAGCACCGGGATGCATGGCCTGGCTTTCCGTGAGCGTGGCGCCGGTGTGCGCGGTGGCATCGAGCAGATCAAACAAGATGGGCTTCTCCGTGTGGTCCGGCTGTGAGGGATAACCCGGCGCAGGCCGGATGCCACGGTAGCGCTCGCGGATGAGATCATCGCTCGTGAAATCCCCCGGCTTTTCGTAGCCCCAGGCGACGCGGGCCTGCTTGTGCATGTATTCCGCGCTGGCTTCAGCGAGGCGGTCGGCGAGAGCCTTGGCCATGATGCTGTTGTAGTCGTCGTGGTCGGCCTTGAACTTATCTGACAGTTCATCCGCGCCATGCACGCCGACGCAGAAGCCGCCGATATAGTCCGCGCGTCCGCTGTTCTTCGGCGCAATAAAATCGGCCAGCGCGTAGTTCGGCGCATCCTTCTTGATGATCTGTTGGCGCAAGGTGTGGAAGACGCAGCGCACTTCCTTGCGTGATTCATCCGTATAAACTTCAATGTCGTCGCCGGTGCGGTTCGCGGGATAGAATCCGAAGCAGGCACGCACAGAGTAGAGTTTCTCCGAGATGATGCGATCCAGTAGTGCCCGCGCATCTTTGTAAAGCTTTCCAGCCTCGGCTTCGACCTGCTCCTGAAACTCCGGCAGCGCGCTCTTGAAACGCTTTTCCTTCTCATCCCAGCGCCCACGCAACTCCCAGGTGTGAAAGAACGGCGACCAATCGATGAATGGAACTAGATCAGTGACCGGCAGCGGATTGTAAACTTTTGCTCCGGTGAACGAAGGCACCGCAATCTCCTGGGTGCTCCAGTCAAACTTCGATCCCTTCGCGCGGGCCTCGGCCAGCGGAATTAGTTTCTTCGCCTCGTCCTTGGAAGCATATTCTGCGCGCAGTTTGATGTGGCGTTCTTCGTTCTGCTTCACGAAACCGGCGCGCTGATCCTCACTAAGCAACGAGGTCATGACCGGCACCGAGCGCGAGGCGTCCAACACATGCACGACGCTGCCGGTATAATGTTGCGCAATCTTGATCGCGGTGTGCGCGGCGCTGGTGGTGGCTCCGCCGATGAGCAACGGCTGCTTCAAACTAAGTCGTTCCATCTCCTTCGCCACATGCACCATTTCATCGAGCGATGGTGTGATGAGTCCACTCAAGCCGATGATGTCCGCCTTCTCGCGGGCTGCGGCATCGAGAATTTTCTCGCAGGACACCATGACGCCGAGATCGACTACGCGGAAGCCATTGCAGGCCATAACCACGCCCACGATGTTCTTGCCGATGTCATGCACGTCGCCTTTGACGGTGGCGATAACAATGCAGCCTGCGGCGTCGGAGTCTTCTCCGGCTATTTCCGGGACTGTTTCACTGACCTCTGCGTGCGTTTCTCGCACGCCACGCTCAAGTCCTTGAGCGTCGCTTCTTCGATCGCGCGAAATGCCTTCGCCGCGCGTTCGGCCCTCGATGAATTGAGAGAGGAGCGTTTCTGAATATTGCTCGTCGGCGGAGTTTTCAGCAAAGTGCTCATGAAGGACAGTTTCACCTGATTTGACCAGTTCATCAAGAGAATTATGGACTCGCTTCAGCAGCCAGTCTGCATCCCGCTGCATGGGCGGTTGACCGAACTGGTTTTCCACCACTTGCAGCATGAAGTCCTCCCGCTCCTTGAGTTGAATCCAAAGCTCAAGTGAAGTTCGTGCGGCTTGAAAATGCCCTCCGGCAGCACGGCGCAAGGGAACGACGCGCCCTCCTTCTTCAGCGGCCCGTCGAGCCATGTTTTTCACGGCTTGATCCCAGGGACAAAATACAAAGCGCACTTCAACGAACATCTCCGCTTCCAATGCGGCCATGATGTGCGCGCGACTGCGCGCAGGGTTCTGCAACGTGCCATCCATGATCAGCGCGGCGCTGGCCTTGGAAAAAGCAGCAGTCGCCGTGGTCTTCCCGCTGCCCTGGCCGCCTGCGTTGAACACAATCAAACTTTCCGCAGGCAGTTCGCGCAGACGTTTGGCATACAGCCAGTCGATGAACGCGCCGGCCGGCTCCAACGTGGCCATGCTCCATTTCTGGCGTGACTCGCGACTGAGCGCGTAGTCGATGCTGAGTTCCTGCGCGTTGTTGCGGTCGAGCACATTCTCAAACTGTGCAGTGTAGAGCTTGGCCATGCCCTCGAGATTCGAGGCCAGATCTGCGGCGAACTTGCATTCGATGCGCCGCTCCTCTGCATTGAGACCTTCGTAAGGCGTGTAAGTGAAACCATCCGCGAGCGTGACATCTTCGCCCTCGGGCACGGAGGCGGCTTGCAGCACAAGCTCACGCGCCCTGGCCTTGATGGCCTTCTCCGCAGCCATGAACGGCTCCAGATAGGCCACGCTCTTTTTCATGACTCGCGCGCTTTTCACCACCTGCGGCAAGAACATTTTCCCAGCGCCAAACAAATCGCCGACAACGCTCATGCCGTCCATGAGCGGGCCTTCGATGACTTTCAGCGGCACGCCGAGTTTCTCGCGCGCTTCTTCGGTGTCCTGGTCAATGAAATCCGTGATGCCGCGCAGCAGCGCGTGTTCCAGTCGTTTCTCCACCGGCGCGTCACGCCATGAGAGATCGACCTCGGCTTTTTTCGCTCCGGCCACGCCTTTGAACTGCTCGGCGTAATCGACCAGAATTTCCGTGGCGTCAGGCCGGCGGTTCAACAACACGTCTTCGACTTTGACGAGCATCTCCTGCGGAATGTCTTCATACACCTCGAGCATGCCCGCGTTGACGATGCCCATGTCCATGCCCGCCTTGATCGCGTGGAACAAGAAGGCGCTGTGCATGGCTTCGCGCACCTTGTTGTTGCCGCGGAAGCTGAAGCTGATGTTGCTCACGCCGCCGCTCACCTTGGCGTAGGGCAGATTTTTTTTGATCCAACGCGTGGCTTCGATGAAGTCCACCGCGTAGTTGTTGTGCTCGTCCATGCCCGTCGCGACGGTGAGGATGTTCGGATCAAAGATGATGTCTTCCGGCGGGAAGCCGACCTCATCCACGAGAATGCGATAGGCGCGCTCGCAGATGCGGATTTTCTCGGCGTAGCTCGCGGCCTGACCGTTCTCATCGAACGCCATCACGACCGTCGCGGCGCCGTAACGCTTCAGCGCGCGACCGCGTTCCTTGAATATCTCCTCGCCTTCCTTCAAGGAGATGCTGTTCGCGATGCCCTTGCCCTGGAGGCATTTCAATCCGGCCTCGATGACCTCCCACTTCGAGGAGTCCACCATGATCGGCACCTTGTTCACTTCAGGCTCGGTCTGCAGCAGGACGAGAAACTTCGTCATCATGGCCACGCCGTCGATCAGGCCTTCGTCCATGCAGACGTCGATCACGTTCGCGCCGTTCTCCACCTGCTGACGCGCGATGGCCACGGCTTCCTCAAGCTTGTTCTCCTTGATGAGTTTGGCAAACTTTGGCGAGCCAGCGACATTTGTGCGCTCGCCGATCATCAGATAGTTCGATGCCGAGGTGAGATTATAAGGCTGCGATCCGCTGAGGCGCATCACCGGCTCCGGATGCGGCACGTGGCGCGGCTCCAAGCCCTCGACCGCCTTGGCGATGGCAGCGATGTGCTCCGGCGTGTTGCCGCAGCAGCCGCCCATGATGTTGACGAAGCCGTGCCCGCCGAAGTCTTTGGCGAAATTCGCCATGTCCGCAGGCAGCAAATCGAAGCCCGTGGGCGCGAGCGGATTGGGCATGCCCGCGTTCGGGTAGCACGAGACAAACGTGTCGGCCTTCTGCGCCAGTTCCTCGAGGAAGGGCCGCATCTTGTCGGGACCGAGCGAACAGTTCAGGCCGATGGAAAGCGGCTTCACATGCCGCATGGCATTGAGATAAGCCTCCGTCACCTGACCGGAAATCATCGTTTCGCCGCCGGGACCGACCGCCGCTGATATCTGAATGGGCAACTCGACTTTGTCCTGCTCGAAAACTTCCTCAATGGCTGCAAGTGCCGACTTGGCGTTAAGGGAATCGAAGATGGTTTCCACCATCAGCGTGTCCACGCCGCCGGCGATCAACGCGCGAATCTGATGTGCATAGGCGGCTTTCACCTGATCGAAGGTGACATAGCGGAAGCTCAAGTCCTGCAGGTCAGGAAATTGCGAAAGAGAAACTGTGAGTGGCCCCACAGCGCCCGCGACGTAACGCTTGCGGCCGGTTTTTTCGGCAACGATGTCGGCCCACTTCCGGCATTGCTGCGCGGAGTTGAAATTGATCTCCCAGGCGAGTTCGTTGAGGAATTTGTCGTCTATGATTTTCTGAAAAAACGCCGGGTCTTTGCGTCCGCCCTTCTCGCGCGGGTCCTCAATGAAGAACTCGCTCTGGGCGATGCTGGTCGCTGAGAACGTATTGGTCTCGATGATGTCAGCACCGGCTTCGAGAAAGCGCCGGTGGATGTCTTCAATGATTTCCGGCTTGGTGACCGAGAGGATGTCGCCGTTGTTGAGCAGGTCTTTTTCGTTGTCCTTGAACCTCAAACCGCGCGCTATGGCTTCGTCGAGCAAACCCTTGGCCTTGTATTCCCGGATGGTCGTGCCCATGGCACCGTCGATCACGACGATGCGTTTCCGCATCAGCGTTTCAAGTTCGGCACGGACGTTCGGGCGAGCGGACATGACGAAACATAAGCACGGTCTATCGCGGTGCAACAATCATATTAACGCATCATGATTTGAAGATATGTAGTCTTAGACTCAGATTCTGATAAGTCTTGTGAAAGTATGGCAATCATGCCATACTCAAGCCATGAAAATGACCATGCACATCGACGAGGCCTTGTTGGCCGAGGTCATGGCTGCGACCGGTGCCAAGAGCAAGACCGCTGCGGTCCATGAAGCCTTACGCAAAATGGCGACCAAATTCCGTCAGCGGGAGCGCTGGAGCCGTGATCTTGGAATGACGCCTGAAGAAATCGGTGCCTCATTTGATCCTGATGTAGCACTCGGATTGCGCGGCCACTCTCCACCATTGACGAAAGAGGAGCTTTCATCCGTCGCCGAACCGGTCGCCAAATATGGAAAAAAACGTTCTCGTTGATTCCAGTTGGTTCATCGGGTGCTATCGACGGTGGGTTGATCCGTTCCGTATTCTTCGGCAGTCGGTCATGGGTTACGAATTCTATTCCTGCGGAGTCGTAATGCTGGAAGTTTGTCGTGGTATTCGCGTAAAGCGGCTTTACGAAGCGGCCCGCCAGGATTTCGCCGTCATGTGCTGGGTGCCAACGACCGAAAAAATCTGGAGCGATGCCACCGACCTTGCGCGGATTCTTGCCGCTCGCGGGGTGACGATGCAGCTCACCGATCTCGTAATCGCCGTTTCCGCATTGTCCGCCGATGCCGCAGTGCTCACGCTGGACGCTGATTTCCGGCAGGTGCCGGAACTGCAGGTGATCGATAAGTTGGACGATTAGTTGCGCCCCTGTGATGTTGCGCGATCAATCCCGCCCGCATGAGTTCGACCGCCGATCCTGAAGTCATCCTTGAAGCCCGCGATCTCACCCGTGAGTTCGACGGCGTGGTGGCCTTGGACCGCTTCAGCTTTAAACTGAAGCGCGGCGAGGTGCTCGGTCTTCTCGGCGCGAACGGCGCCGGCAAGACAACCTCCATGAACATGCTGCTCGGTCTGACCACGCCGACCTCCGGCAGCATACAGGCCTTTGGCCGGGATTTTTTCAAGAACCGCGTGGAACTGCTCAAGCGCATGAACTTCTCCAGCGCCTACACCTCGCTCCCCGGCAACCTGCTGGTGTGGCAGAACTTGCTGGTCTTCGCCAAAATTTACGGCGTGCCGGATCACAAAAAGAAGATCACCGAATTGCTCGAGTTGTTCGAGATCAGCGATCTTCGAAAGCGAGTCACCGGCCAGCTATCCGCCGGAGAAAGCACGCGGCTCAACCTCTGCAAGGCCCTGCTCAACGATCCCGAGCTGCTGCTGCTCGACGAGCCGACCGCCAGCCTCGATCCCGACATCGCCGACAAGGTGCGCAAGACCATCCGCCGCGTCCAGAGCGAGCGGCAGATCAGCATTCTCTACACTTCGCACAATATGCGCGACATCGAGGAAGTCTGCGACCGCGTGATCTTCCTGCACAAGGGGAAAGTCGTCACTGAGGGCACCACGGCGGACATCGTGGCGAAATCGCAGCAGAGTTCGCTGGAGGATGTGTTTATCAAGATCGCCCGCAGCGGCGACATCGAAGAATAAACTGGAATACACTATGAATTTCCGCATCATCTCGGCGCTCGTCCTTCGCTACATCTTCCTCTACACGCGCACGCCAATGCGGTTGATCGAGCTGGTTTTCTGGCCGGTCGTGGATTTGATGGTGTGGGGCAATCTCACGATGTTCCTCCAGGAGAACACCAATGCTCAATTCGCTCACTATCTTCTTTTCCTGATCGGCGGCATGATCCTCTGGGACGTGCTCTTCCGCGCGCAGCAAGGGGTTGCGATCTCTTTCCTGGAGGATGTCTGGACCCGGAACCTGCTGAATGTCTTCGTAGCTCCGGTGCGCACCGTAGAATATGTTACTGCCACGTTTGTCATCGGCTTCCTCCGCATCTGCGTCACGGTGCTGGTGCTCTCTGTGCTCGCATTCGTCGGCTATCATTTCAACGTCTTCTCTCTGAAGTGGAGCCTCATTCCTTTCTTTGTGAATCTGATGGTCTTCGGTTGGTCGTTAGGGATGATTTCCACCGCGCTCATCCTGCGATGGGGGCAGGCAGCCGAATCACTGGCCTGGGCCATCCCTTTTTTCATTCAGCCGGTTGTGGCCGTGTTCTACCCCGTCGCAAAACTTCCGACCTGGCTGCAAGGCATCGCGCTCGCGCTGCCGGCCACACATATTTTTGAAGGTATGCGCGATGTCCTCAATCCCGCCATCGGTCACGCCAGTTGGTATCACCTCGGGATGGCTGCGGGTTTGAACGTCGTCTTCATGGCGCTCGCCGCCTGGATTTTCGCGTCCACTCTCCGCGCCACACGCCGCAAAGGCTTACTCACCAAGTTCGCGACTCAGTAGCCTGTTAAAATAATCTTGTCATCGCTGGAGAATATTAAGAAATATCGCGGCCAGTTGTAGTGACGGCATCCTGCCGTCACTACGCCGGCCACTGCACTGGTTCACCACAGCGTGATTTCCGCGCCGGGTTCGGGCAGGATGATTTCCGCATTGGGAAGTGCTTCGGAGATCTTTCCGGCAAACCAGTCCATCGCAGGCGCATCACCGTGA
>JANNQW010000206.1:0-5487 GCA_031400955.1 Verrucomicrobiota bacterium | reverse complement strand
ACGGGTTGGATCATCGGCGTCGTGCTGGTGGTGTATTTGGCGAGTTCAGCGCCGGTCCGGATTTATATTTACAATCGTAAAGGGGCCTTCCCCCAGTGGGCAGTTGCCGTATGTGCTTTTTGCAAGCCTGCAGATTATCTGCTGGATTCACCACCGCTGAAGCCTTTGAGTAAGAAATGGGAGGAGTTTTGGTTGGAAACGATCACCAGCCCTTCCCTTCCTTAGTAAACTTTTGTCCTAATGTTACGACCCCTTGCCCGATGGCCGTATTCACAGCGGTTGTGGCAGGCGAATGCGAGGTGCCAGCGAACAGGGAACTGCGAAAATTTAGGGCGTCTGACACAGACGGCCTACAGCCCGAGGTGGAGGGCTAGCGCCCCATGCTTGTCCGGCGGGCGCTTCGTGTAGGCTCGCGCCATGTCGGAGGTCGAATCATCCAAATCCCACACCACGCGCTGGATCATGGCGTGGCGATGGGTGTAGTTTTGTATTTAGAGCGCAAAGTGTCCGTCCCTTGGTAAAGAAATTCGCCTGCAGCAGACGGGAACTCATGCCTGCCCTCTTGGTCTCCGTGAATTTTCATTGGATAGCCCTTGGCTGGACGAGGTTAGCTTGACGCCAGCCTACTTCTTGTGAAGTTAGTTCAACTTCATGAACGTCTTTCCAACACTCCGCCTCATCTTGCTCGGCCTGGCGATGATCACCGCCAGTTGCTCACACTACTCCACCGTCAGCGAGAAGCGTCCCGGCTACAAATCATCCACTCCAGCCGGACAAATCATAGCGGATGCACTCAAGCATTCCGCGAAGGATCCCCAGTCGAAAATCGGCCAGTATCTGGATGCAGCGGCGACGGCAGGTGTTGTGCTCGCAAAAAATCCAAGTGATTCACAAGCGCGCGCTGACTACAATTTCGCAGTCGCCCGAATCTTCGAAACCATCCATGATGCCGGCCTGGAACCATGGAATGCGCCAGTGCCATGCCCGGGGGCCAGCCAGACATGGAATCTCTCCTTTTCGAAGATCAAGGCACTGCAGAATCTCAGTTTGTCCGACTTCAACATCCGGCCCGCCGACCGCTATCAGTTTGAGGGCAGGCTGGTGGTTCAGCAGTCAGATAAGGCGGGCATCGGAGCGCCACTAGTGATCAACACCAAGGATATCGACATCACCAAGACCGATCCCTTTGCGCAGGGCAAACACGCTTACTACGGCGTGACCGGACTGGTGGAGATCAAGGGCCGCAACTGCACCGCCACCCTGCATGATCCTCTTTCCGTCGAGACCGTGAAAATGAGCGGCCGGACCTATCCGCTCGCCGGTGATTTCACGGCTCCCATCGCCCTGGCCCTGGCGGAGCTCAAGCCCCGGAAAAAGGAACTCGGTGCATTATTCAAGCCCGACAAAGTATCCACGACCGGACGGCTGGCGCGACTGCAACCCTATGATCCCAAGAAGATCCCCATCCTGTGTATTCATGGACTCGGTGACTCGCAGGCGACCTGGGCGCCCATGATTGAAAGTCTCCGGGCTGATCCTGTGATCCGGGCCAATTATCAGATCTGGTTTTTCAGCTACCCCTCCGGCAATCCCTACCCAGCGAGCGCAGCCGTCCTGCGCGAACAGATGGATGCCATCAAGAAGCGATATCCCGATCATGAAAAAATCGTCGTCATCGGACACAGCATGGGTGGCATGATCAGCCGAACCCTGATGACCGACAGCGGCATGAAACTTTGGAATGCCGTTTATGACAAGCCACCCGCGGAAATGCCCTTTTCCCCCGAGACCCGCAAGACCATGACCGGCGCGCTGATTTTTGAGCATCGCCCCGAAATTGCCCGCGTGATCTTCATGTCGCCCTCACATCGCGGCGCTGACATGGCCACCAATTTTTTCGGGCGCATGGGTTCCAAGATGATCGGGGCGCCAAAAAAACTACTGGGAGGCGATACCAGCGCTCTGGCCATGGCCAAGCCGACATCAACCGGCACCCAGTTGAAAAAGATGCCGAACAGCATCGACTTCCTCAATCCAAAAAACCGCTTCGTTAACAATCTAGCTGCACTGCCGCTGGCCAAGGGGATCCCCTACCACTCAGTCTTGGGTGACCGGGGGCAGGGAGGCAATCTCGATCATACGCCGCCCGTCAGCACCGATGGCATCGTGCCTTATTGGAGCAGTCATCTCGATGGCGCTCAAAGCGAACTCATCATCCCCAGTGGCCACTGGACCAATCAGCATCCGCAGGGCATTGCCGAGGTTAAACGCATTCTTTACCGGCATCTGGGCAAGAACTGAACAGCCCGCCGGATTTCATCAAGGAATTTGCCAAAGCCCAGCCGCCTGTTTTCACAAGTGCGTATACGATGAATCCGATTACTGCAATCTCAGTTAGAGTGCGTCTGTGGCCTCGGGCATTTGCCAATAAATTTAACTTATGACTAACGGACTTTTACAATCACGTTTAGTGGTCGCATCGGCGACCATGCTGGCAGGCATCGGCATCGGTTGGATGGCGCGGGACATCAGCCAACCGGCCCCGCCGCCTGCGGTCATTGCAAAAAATGCCTCTGATCCGAATGCCGTTCGCCATGCGCAATCCACATCCTTGTTTCCCGAAGCACCGGCAAGCAGCGAGTCCGTCATTGGCAGCAACGACAAGAATACCGCGACACCCAGCAGTGAAGAAATGCGACGCGCCGAGGCGAATGGCATTCTCAAGCGGTTGATCGCGGAGATGGAGATGGGGGATAAAATCAATTACCGCCAGCTGTACAAGACCCTTGGACAGTTGCGCGACTTCGGATCGGCAGGCATTGCCGTCATCGCCGATTACTTGCGCAGCGGTGAGGATCTGGTGGTAGCGAACCCCGGCGGTTCAGGAGGCCCGCGTGGATCATCGGGGCGCACCATGTCTTTGCGCAGCTTGTTATTGAACGCGCTGGGGGATATGCCGCCATCGCCTGAGCTGGCCGCATTGAATCTGGAAGTCATGAAGGGCACTCCGCTGATTGAGGAGGCTGTGCTGGCCGCCTACAATCTGCAACGCATGGCTCCCGGTGAATATAAAAACGCCGCCACGCAACGGGTCAACTGGCTGCTGGAGAACCTGTCATCCAATCCTGCCCTCACCAGTTCCGACGCCCTGCAGCGCGAACTCCGCTACGCCACGCAATTCGCCTCTTACACGGGTTCTGCACAAACGCTGGCCCTGCTCTCGCAACAGGTGAATGCCGACCCGGCCATGGCGCGCATGATCACCAGCAGTCTGCGCAATTTTCCCGGCGAGACACAAGCCGCCACTCTGGCTTCCATGACATCCAACCCCGCCGTATCCATGGAGATCGCAGCCAACTCCAGAGCCTTGACGCGCCTGGATTTGTCCAACAACTCGGTGCGCGGCAGCGTGGCGAATTTGTTTTTAAACCAAATGGATGATCGGGCGCGCGAAGACTTCCTGGAAACCATCGCGCGTCCCGACCAGGGCGGCTGGCGTGATGGCGGCAGCCGCTGGAGCTATTACCGCGATCAGGGCGGCCAGCCTGCATCATCCGTCGCGCAGCCAGCCCAAAATCAAGCGACACTGCAATTGCTCGATCAAATCAGCGCTGCCATTCACACCCCGGTTTTGCAGCAACGCTACGATGAAGCACGCCAGGCCCTCATGACCACGGCCGCGACTGTCGGGAAGTAATAAAAAAAATTAGAGCAGAGCTACGGTTACTTGTCAGTAAATGAACGTTTAAGGTCACAGTGCCAACCCCTTTGTATGATGCCGACTTGTTTAGCGGGTTCATGCAAAACATCATCGGCGGTCTTCTGCTTCTTAGTGCCAAACACCGCATGCTGACTACCTTGCTATGAGCCTTCTCCAAATACCAATGAGTCGTCGAAAACTCATAAAATGGGCCTTGGCTGGAGCTGCGAGTTACAGTCACGCACAAACATCAGCGAGCAAGGTGCTTCAGGCTGGCCCTTTCACAGTCGCTGTTCCTTCCGAGTGGTTCAAGACAGCGATTGTCGAAAACATTCCACTACGATCCCTCTACTCGACGGCAGCTTGGAAAAAGTATCAGGGTGATAAACGCAACAGTTTGAAAGCCGATTATGGCATTCGTCCCCAGCATTGGGCCTTGAGATTTTCAGCCGCGTTGCCAAAAGGAATTTTGTTCGATCCAAAAAGTGCTGGGGATGACGAGACCGCTCCTCAAATACTGATCCACAAGGCAGCACAGTGGGATGTTGCTTTAACAGACGGAGTGCATGAGACCATCAGTCATGATCTATCACTGCAATCCTTGCGCAAAAGCATGGATGGCATGCTCACTAAAGATGATCATCATCCTTCGCCAGTCTTAATGGATGCATCCTTATACTTTCAGTGCTTGAAGCGTCGGATCGAGTTCAAAGGCGGGCATGGTGTTCGATTGGTGGCCCAATGGACAATCGAGCCAGAGCTCATGAGGTTTAAAAGTCTGCACTATCTTTTTCTTGGCATGTCTGATGACGGTTCCTGCCAAATCATCGCGACCTTTCCTTTGAGTCTTGAAGGATTGCCTTCCCCGGATGATAAAGAGCATCTTGGATGGAGCATGAATCGCTATGGAGAGTTATCCAAGTCGTTCAACCGCTATGAGGCAGAAGCAAAACGATGGGTGGAAGCGCGTGTTGAAAAGATTAATCCATCTTTAAACGCGCTGGATGCCATGATGGGCAGTCTTGTGGCTCCTCGCTGGACAAACAAGCCGCAGCCATGAGTCGAAACAAGAACGGCTGCTATTATTAAGTCTCGCCCAATTGGGTGACAACTCGCCAAGAGGTCAGGACACTCTTTGTTGCGTGCGATAAACGGCACATGAGTGTCCGTCTCCTTCTCTTGCCATTGTGCGAAACTCAGTAAGCATGGTTGAACCGTTTGATTCTCGACCGTCAATTTTCTTTCGCAGGTCAACTCAGATGAAGCGCGCCACCTTCGCAGAGGCTGGTCCTGCCGAAGGTTTTCAGTTCGCCGTGACCCATGGCGTGTGCCACGGCCAGCCAGAGACGGTTGTGGGCTGCTTTATCAAACTTTAGCGAGCGGCCCATCTTGAAGCCGGAGCCTCCGCCGAGCATGATGCAGGGAATGTTGTCGAGCGTGTGATTATTGCCTTTGCCAAGTTCGTTGGTCCAGACCAGGAGCGTGTGGTCGAGCATGCTGCCCTCACCTGCAGGCTCGGGCGTTTCGGAAAGACGTTTGGCTAGATGAGCAAATTCTCCTGCAAACCAGGTGTTGATTTTTATAAGCTTGGCGTGGCTGTCTTTGTTGTCGTCCGGATCGTGGGAGAGAGAGTGATGGCCTTCCTCGACGCCGAGCCAGCGCATCTGCGCCATGCCGACCGAACGCATGTATTGTAGCGTGGCCACCCGGGCCATGTCGTTGGCGAGCGCGTTCACAAGCAGGTCAATCTGGATGCGGCTGATCTGCGGCGTATTGTCGTTCACCAG
>JANNQW010000205.1:0-2453 GCA_031400955.1 Verrucomicrobiota bacterium | reverse complement strand
CGGTCAACTGCTCGGCGTTCCAGCGCGGGCCGGACGGCGGGGTGTCGCGAAGGTTGTGGAGCCAGTTTCTGGTGTTGGCCATCAAGCAGGAGCTGGCCTGGAGGCCGGCGTGGGTGCCGGAGGGATACCGGCCCTTGCTTTCGGGGGTGAGCAGTGCGCCCATGCCGCGCGGGTCATGGCATAGTTCTCCGGTGCAGTAGTCGTGGAACTGGGTGGGATTGCTCAATTCCCACGCATTGAAGCCGACCATGCGCTGCGGGTTGCCGGCTTTGGCAGCCTTGGCAAGCGATTCCCAAGGCGCGCTGCGATAGTAGTAATTGATCGCGCCGTCATCGAACCACCAGCCGGCGAGCTTGTCGCCATAGCGTTCGCCCGCTTCGGATATCATCGCTTTCCAGTTGTTGAAAAACTTGGTGGTGTCGGTTTCATAGAAACCGCTGGCCTTGAGCCAATCCGGGTCGTTTGTGGCTCCAAGGTGGTAATAGAGGAACAGTTTCATGCCGCGTTTCTCCAAGGCAGCGGCAAGATCGGCGGGCAGGTCGCGCCGGGTGGTGCGGCCGGGCAGGATGGCATCCAGCGACTTGAGGGGCGCGGGAAAATAGTGCATCGCGTGTGAGGTGTTGACGACCACGAAGCCAGCGCCGGTGGATTTCATGGCATCGGCGAAGGCCTCGACATCGAAGTCGGCGACGGCCTGTTCGTAGGTTTTCGGATCACCCTTGAGCGGCATCGACTGCTTGGTCCAAGCGACCTTCATGCCGTAGCGGGCGTTCTGGAACCAAGTGGGGTCGGCGCGCATGGCGAGGGCACGCTTGTTGAGCTCGGCATGCACGGCGGGACGGACGAGTTCGATGGCGTGGAATTCAGCCTGGAAATCAGCATTGCCATCGGCGGTCGCGATGCTCAACGAGACGGTTGATTCACCGGCCGGTATGTCCAGCAGGCCGTCGAGCTTGACACGTTGCCAGCCGGGGGAGTTGGGTAGCGTGCCGGTGAGCGACTTTCCGGCGGCGGCGACTTTGAAGGTGAGTTGGGAAGGTTTGACGAGCACGAAGACCTCGTGGGGAGCCGCCTCTGCGGCGGTGATTCTCCAGGTGGCCGATTGATCGGCGCGGGTCCAGCCCTTGACCTGGGCTTTGCCGTGGGCGCCGAGGATGACGCGGCCCAGACCCTCGCTCAGTTCCGCATCCACGCCCATCAGGACGGTGTAATCATCGGCCTTGAGTTTGAAGTCCGGTATGAACTTGGACCCTGACGAGAGCTTGGAAGTCACGGTTTTTCCAGAAACGGGAGCCATCTTGCCATCGAGCCCGGGCGTCACATCGCGGACCTGGATCGCACTGAGTATGCCGTGGCTGTCGTTGCCCATGGTGATCACCTGGGTGGGAGCATCCGCTGTGAATGTTCCGATGGCGTATTGCCCCGTCCCGATGCTCAAGGCCGGCCCGCCGGAAATGTTCTGAGATTTAGAGGTGGCGTGACGTTTGTCCACCGCCCAGACCTGAATCTGATAGATGTGTCCCGGTTCCAAACTGTTCAGAGTGACGGTTGTTCCTGGACCGGCACCGTAGCAAACGCCTCGAAGGATGTCGAAATACTCTTTGGAAAGCGTGCCTTGTTCCCAAGCTAAGGTTTGTGTTTTGTCGCCACTCTTGACGACTTTGAAAGGGACACCATTCACGGTGCCCTCCGTCCCGGCCCAATGCTCCGCATACCGCAAGACCCCTTTGGTCGAGATATCGCTGTCATTGACGACGTTTGTGGCCGGGCCCCAGGCGATTGTCGCCGCCTGCGCGGTTGCCGCCAGCAGGCTGGCGCTGATGATTAGATTTCTGATGAGTTGTTTCATGGTGTTCGTTTGTTTGGAGATTGTTAGCAACTGTTTCACCGCTTGAGTTGTTTCAAAAGGGCCTCGGACGCTTCACCGAGCGTGCCGTCCTCATACATCAGGATGCAGAGGCTGATCGGGTGCTTGTCCTTCTTTGCCTGATCCACTCTTGCCTGCCAGTTCTCCACACTGCCGCCCGGGGGATTGATCTTGGTATTCGGATTCCAGACACCCCAGTCCGGGCCATCCATGATTGTCATCGTATGCGGCATCAGACCTTTGTTGCGGCCGTTGTCGAGTCGGCCATCCTGGATACCGCCTGGAGAACTCCCTTCGCCCATGGTCATGTCTTCGTAAGGCGAGACGTGCGGAAATTTCCATTGATTGAATGACACGATGCGCTTGGAGTTTCCTGTCTTGAGAGCCTTGATATAGCGGTAAAAGTCCGCCGGATAGTATTGCACCATGCCATCATCCACAAACCATCCGGAGAGCTTGTCGCCGAGCCGCTCGCCGATCTCGGTCCAGATCGCCACGTTTGCGTCTTCCCAAGTTTTCACATCGTCTGGGCCATGCCACACCTTTTTCCAGTAACCCGGCTCCTCCGCGCCCGGATGGTAGTATA
>JANNQW010000204.1:0-8643 GCA_031400955.1 Verrucomicrobiota bacterium | reverse complement strand
TTGGCCATCCCATTCGGATCGCTTATCATGGCATTGGCCAGGGCGATGACCTTGTCTTTGGTGCCGGGCTTGAGAACCATGATGTTGTGGGGCTGCGGGATCGCGCTCTTGTTGTCGAGGGTGATCTTGATTTTACCTGCCTTCGCGGTGAGGACTTTTTTGTCATACATGAGCGGGTTGGTCGCGTCGGGCATGAGAAACAGTCCGGTCACATCCTCGGCGAGGACGGCGGCATTGAGTAGAGTGAGCGCGCAGGCGGTGGCAATCAGGGAACGGATCATTGGATCTTTGTGTTTCGGGGTTAACTTTTAGGACAAATTATGACGGGGACAATGATACACATACGGAGGAGTGATTCAAAACGTTTCAAAAAATGTCGCTAAGAAAGAGATAGATTTCGGGTTGCTTCCCTGGCCCAGATCAATTCGATGCACGCCATCAGTGCTGCGGGATCATGCGTCAGAGGTTTGACTGCGTGGGGGGCTTTAATCAGCGCGGAGCCAGGCCCGGACGCGACACTACCGACGAGTTCCGGCGCGTCTTGCTGGAGCGGCAACCCTTCCCAGTCGGGCGGCACGCCCGGAAGATCTTCAAAAAAGCGACGGCGCACATCACGAGTTTTTTCACTAAGCAGCTCGTGGGTCTGCACTTGGCAGTTCTCGCAGATCATCAGGCTGTCCAGCATGTCATCGCCGCTGCAAAGTGCGGTGATCACGTAATCCCGCATGAGTGACTGCGCCTGAGTTCGACCGCAGAATGCGCACTCGCCCGTGCCATGCACGTCGCGCAGGTGTTTCTCCTGATGCCGCATGAGGTTGGACTTCGATTCCTCGGAAAACTCCTCCAGCATCCGGTCGCGGCAGACCTCGCAGAAGACGTATTCAAAGACGCACTCGCCATTGCGCCAGGCTTTGTTGATCTGGTAGTGTTGAAAGCTTGCCAGTGACTCGCCACAATGGGAGCAGGTGCGAAAGGGTCGCTCCTCATATTCCGAGTGGAATTCGCGCGGGATGGGCTGCTTGTTTTTTGACGGCTCGTCCATGTCTTGAAAAATGTGTATCAGGGTGAGGAGGGATCCAATAAGCGCGCGAACGGACGACCAACTCAACTGGCAAAAGTTTGAAACAGTGCGATGCGTTTGTCTATTAAATAGACGTCCATGACCGCAGTTCCACTGTCCACCGCCGCCGGTCTTCTGTCCTGCGCCATCTGGTTTTCATCCTTCATCCTTCATCCTTCATCCTTCGCTGCTGATTGGCCACTGGTGCGCGGTGATGCGGCCATGACTGGACGCAGCGCGACGAAATTGGTGTTTCCCTTGACGCTCGCATGGAGCGCCGAGGTCGGGAACAAGGCCAAAAAGGAAGGTGTGGTCGCCACGCCCATTACGCACGAGGGAAAAGTTTACGTGGGGGCGCAGAACGGGAAGTTCGCCTGTCTGGAACTCGAGACGGGCAAGACTCTGTGGCGAGTGGAGAAGAAAGGATTTTTCGAAGGCAGCGCCGCAGTTGCCGATGGGCTGGTGATCGCGGGTTGCGGCGATTCGTTTATCTACGCATGGAAAATCACTGATGGCTCCGAAGCGTGGAAGTTCGAGACCGATGGTGAGATCCATGCAGGAGTAAACCTGTGGAAAGACGCGAACGGAAAGATCTGCGCGCTCATCGGCAGCTATGACAACCGGCTCTACTGCCTTGAGGCTGCGACCGGGAAAAAGATCTGGGATTTCGAAACCACAAATTACATCAACGGAGCGGCGGCTATATACGAAGGGCAGGTCGCCTTTGGCGGTTGTGACGGCATGCTATACATGCTCGACATCAAGACCGGCAAGGAGATCAAGAAGATCGAGGTCAACAGCTACATCGGCAACAACATCGCCGCTGACGCGGGCGCTGCCTACGTCGCGCATTACGGCAACAAAGTGGCTGCATTCTCGCTGGGAGACAGTAAACAAATCTGGGAATTCGGCGAGCGCGACTTTCCCTACTACGCTGCGCCCGCAGTCAGCGGGAACTGGGTCATCGCCGGTTCTCGTGACAAGCGTGTCTACGGTATTGATCGTGCGAAAGGCATTGAGAAGTGGGTCTTCCGCACCCGTGGCGACGTGGACAGCTCGCCTGTCATTTGCGCTGACGCGCACGTCATCTTTGGCAGCAATGATGGGTTATTTTATGCCGCGAATCTGGCCGACGGCACTGAGTCCTGGCGCTACGAAATCGGTGCCCCGGTAAAAGCGGCTCCCGCTGTTGCCGGGGACTGGATACTCATTGGCAGTGATGACGGAAGTGTTTATACTTTCAAAAATGGCAAAGCAAAGTAATCCAGCCGTGGAGAGACCCATGATGTCCAACGCGCCGACCACTGGAATTCCGATCACGCATCTGGCCGACAAGAAGTCCCATCACGCCACGGAGGCTGGGAATTACTTTGTGGCGAATTATCCTCCATTTTCTTTTTGGCAGAAGGAGCAGGCGTTTGCCGTGGACAAGATGCTGGATTCGCCCGCGCCCAAGGACGTCCCGCTTGGCGTTTACTTTCACATTCCATTCTGCCGGAAGCGCTGCCATTTTTGTTACTTCAAAGTCTACACCGATAAGAACGCCTCCGAAATTCGCCGCTACATTCATGCGGGCATGGCGGAGTTCGCACGCTATGCCACGCGTCGCTACATTCAGGGCCGGAAACCCAAGTTCGTCTATTTTGGCGGCGGAACGCCCTCTTATCTCAGCGTTTCGCAGCTCAAGGAACTGACGGACCGCATGAAAGATTTGCTGCCGTGGGATGAAACGGAAGAGGTGGCGTTCGAAGCGGAACCGGGCACGCTCAATGAGACGAAGCTTTCTGCCATCCGCGAGATCGGCGTCACCCGGCTAAGCCTGGGTGTCGAGCATTTTGACGACCACATTCTCGAGTCCAATGGCCGCGCGCATCGGAGCGGTGAGATTGAACGCGCATATCGCTTCGCTCGCGGGCTCGGCTTTGAGCACATCAACATCGATCTCATCGCCGGGATGATGAACGACACTGAGGAACTTTGGAAAATGGCGGTGACCAAGGCGGTCGAGATGCAGCCCGATTGCGTGACTATTTATCAAATGGAAGTGCCATTCAACACAGGTATCTACAAACAGATGCAAACGGATGGGAAAGTCACCGCACCAGTGGCTGACTGGGAAACGAAGCGCGCCTGGGTGAACTATGCTTTCAGTGAGTTTGAAAAATCCGGCTACACGGTCACCAGCGCCTACACCGTAGTAAAGAACCCCGACAAGATCAAATTCGTCTATCGTGACATGCTTTGGGAGGGGGCGGACATGATTGCGTCCGGTGTCGCTTCGTTCGGTCATCTTGGCGGCGTTCATTATCAGAATCAAGCGGACATCCTGCCTTACATGGAAACCGTCGAGCGCGGCGATTCACCCATCTTCCGGGCTTACGCCACCAGTCCCGACGAACGACTTCTCCGGGAGTTCATTTTGAAAATGAAACTAGGCATGGTCAGGCCTACCTATTATCAGAAAAAATTCGGCGAGAATGTGCTCGCGCGATTCGCTCCGCAGATCAAATGGATGCAGGACGAGGGCTTTGCCTCTCTGGGTGATGACGAGATCAGGCTGACTCGTGACGGACTGTTGCAGGTGGACCGGCTCTTGCACGAATTCTTCATGTCGCATCATCGCACCAAGAGGATCGTCTAAGCTTTTTTTATATGTCTTCCGATCTCAATGACAACCCGGATTCATATCCACGCATAGATGTGCTGGCACCATTGCGATTTTTCTACGGGCTCGCCAGCCAGGATCTTCGAGTGACCTTCGTGAAACCGGAGGACATGCCTCCAGATGCCCGGTCGCTTTTGGTGCATGACCGCGACATGACGCCCCGTCTTGCGGAACATCATCACTGTGAAATCGAACTGGACGTCCACACCAAGTCGCGTATCGGACATTACTTGGTGCGCGCTTCTGTCTTGCGGCGCGAAACTGACCGTGTGCCGGTGGAGTTTGGCGCCATCGGCATTCATCTCGGCAGCTTGAGTGAACAAGCGCAGCGGCTTATTTTGGAAGGTCGCGTGCCATTGGGCGGTATTCTTCAGAAGCTCAACGTGCCGCACACGAGTCATCCCAGCGGTTATTTTCGTATTGTTATCGACCATCGTCTGGCCAGCCTGCTGGGCGGCTGGGAGGGTCAGACGCTTTACGGTCGTTGCAATGAACTGCGCCATGCGAACGGCGAGGCATTGGCCGAGGTGGTGGAAGTGTTGCCGAATTCGTGATGGGGCATCTCTTGGAGGGCACTCAGATCATAAAAGGTCAGTCTCAAACTGGCGTTTTGCTTGACGCTGCAGGCGAGACCCCTATTCTGCGCGCTCCAATTTCATGAATATCCACGAATATCAAGCTAAGGAACTTTTCGAGAAATTCGGCGTCGCCTCCCCTCAGGGGAAAGTCGCGGGCACAGCAGCGGAAGCAGGGCAGGCCGCGCGCGACATCGGCGGCACCGGACTGGTGGTGAAGGCTCAGGTTCATGCCGGCGGACGCGGCAAGGGAACTTTCACCAACGGCTTCAAGGGCGGCGTGCATGTTGTTGACACCGAAGAGCAGGCCCGGGACATCGCGGGCAGAATGCTCGGCCAGATTCTGGTGACGCACCAGACCGGACCCGAAGGCAAGCTCGTGAGCAAGGTGCTCATCGCAAAGTCGGTGGACATTAAAAAGGAATATTACTTTGCCGTGCTTTTCGACCGCGCCGGCAACCGGCACAGCATCATCGCCAGCACCGAAGGCGGAATGAACATTGAGGAGGTCGCGGAGAAGACTCCTGAGAAAATCATCAAAGAACCGGTCCATCCCACGCTCGGCCTGCAAGCCTATCAGTGCCGCAAGATTGCCGCAGCGCTCGGTTTGCGTGGACCGTTGCTGAACCAGGCGGTGAAGCTCTTCAGCGCAGTCTATCACATGTATCTCAAGTGCGACTGCTCGCTTATCGAGATCAACCCGCTCGCAGTCACCACGGACGGCCAGCTTGTGGCGCTCGATGCCAAGTTCAACTTCGACGACAACGCGCTCTACCGTCAGAAGGAGATCAGCGTGATGCGCGACAAGACCGAGGAGGACCCGCGTGAGGTCGCCGCCAGCGAGTTTGGCCTCAACTACATTGGTCTCGATGGCAACATCGCCTGCCTCGTCAACGGCGCGGGCCTGGCGATGGCGACGATGGATATCATCAAGCACTATGGTGGCGATCCCGCAAATTTCCTCGACGTCGGCGGCGGCGCATCAAAAGAACAGGTCACTGCGGCCTTCAAAATCATCCTCTCCGACAAAAAAGTGGAGGGCATTCTTGTGAATATTTTTGGCGGCATCATGGACTGCAACATCGTCGCCAGCGGCATCGTCGCCGCCGCTAATGAGGTCGGCTTGAGTCTGCCGCTTGTCGTCCGGCTCGAAGGCAACAATGTTGACGCCGGAAAGAAAACTCTCGCCGAAAGCGGATTGGCCATCAGCACCGCAAGCGACCTCACTGATGCCGCGAAGAAGATTGTCGCTGCCATCAAGGCCGCCTGAAATTCTGATCAGATTCCCAATGAAAATCACCGAAATCGCCTTCTCCTCCTACGCCGTGACCGACATCGAGCGTTCGCGCATTTTTTATGAGGACGTGCTAGGTCTCGAAGTCAGCATGGAGACCAACATGGGCGGCGGGGGACACTGGATCGAATACAACATCGGGGCGGGCACGCTCGGCATCGGCCGCACTGCGGGATGGAAGCCCAGCAGCGATGGCTGCACGGTCGCGCTGGAGGTCGAGGACTTCGACGCGTCCATTGCAGAGTTGAAAGCTGCGAATACGCATTTCCGTTTCGAACCGATGGAGACTCCCGTCTGCCATATGGCGATCATTCACGACCCTGATGGCAATCCGCTCATTATTCACAAGCGCAAACCCGGCCATCATTGATTTCCATCCTTCATCCTTCCGCCCTCATCCCTTCTTTCCATGGCCATCCTCGTTGACTCCAACACTCGCATTCTCGTCCAAGGCATCACCGGCGACTTCGGATCGCGTCACGCGAAACTCTCGCTCGACTACGGCACCAAGCTTGTCGCCGGAGTCACTCCCGGAAAGGGAGGTCAGTTCTTCGAGCACAACGGCCATAAGGTTCCAGTTTTTGACACAGTTGGTGAGGCGATGAAAGAAACCGGAGCGACCGTCAGCGCGATCTTCGTGCCGCCACCCTTCGCGGCGGATGCCATTCTTGAAGGTGCAGATGCTGGGCTTGATCTCGTGGTTGCGATTACCGAAGGCATTCCGATCAACGATATGATCAAGGTTAAGGCCGCGATGTGTCACAAGAAGACAAGGCTCATCGGTCCCAACTGCCCCGGTTTGGTCACGCCCGGCACTGGTAAGGATTCGCACAGCGGCTGCCGCATCGGCATCGCGCCCGGTTACATTCACAAGCGCGGCAACGTCGGCGTCGTCTCCCGTAGTGGCACGCTCACTTATGAGGCAGTGTGGCAGCTTACCACGCGCGGCTATGGCCAGAGCACCTGCGTCGGCATCGGCGGTGACCCCGTGAATGGCACGAACCATCTCGATGTGCTTAAAATGTTCAACGATGACCCCGAGACCGAAGCGATCATCATGATCGGCGAGATTGGCGGCAATGCCGAGACTGAAGCTGCGCTTTGGGCGAAGGACAACTGCAAGAAGCCCATCGCTGGATTCATCGCCGGTGCCACTGCACCTCCCGGACGTCGCATGGGTCACGCCGGCGCTATCGTCGGTGGCGCGGACGACACTGCGCAGGCCAAGAAACGCATCCTCGCCGAGTGCGGCATAGCTGTTTCAGAAACGCCGTCGGACATGGCGGCGACGTTGCTGAAGCGTTGGGGGAAGGCGTAGCATTGCGGATGCGGCGGGCCTGTTCCCCGCCATGAAATGCGCCCCCAGCCAAAGCCCTGAATCCATCCCAACCGTTCCTCATGAACCCAACCCGCGTCCTCCTCACCACTACTTCATTTCAGGACACTCCCGGCATCCACCACGGCATGCTGGACAAGACCGGATTCGAGATCATCCGCGAACGCGGGCCGCTGCCCGAGAGCAAAATGCTCGAACTCGCCGGCGAGTTCGATGCCTATCTCTGCGGTGACGACGCGCTGACCCGAACGGTCATTCAAAAATCCCTGCCTCGCCTTAAAGTTATTTCCAAATACGGCATCGGCCTCGATAAGATTGACGTTCCCGCCGCCTCCGATCTCAAGGTTCCTGTTCTCTTCACGCCTGGCGTCAATCACACCACTGTCGCCGAGCATACGTTTGCGCTGATGCTAGCCGCCATGCGCAACCTTGTCGTCGAAGCTAATCACGTCGCCGCTGGCCGCTGGACACGCATCACCGGGAACGAAGTCTGCGGCAAGACTCTCGCCATCGTCGGCTTCGGTCGCATCGGCAAAGAAGTCGCCATCCGTGCAAAGGCTTTTGGCTTGAACGTCATCGGCTACGGCAACTACTGGGACGAGGACTTCGCCCGCTGCTATGACATCAAGCGCTTCGAGAGCTTCGACGATGTGCTGCGTCAGGCCGACATCATCTCGCTGCACACGAAACTCACCGCCGCCACCAAGGGCCTGATCAACGCGAAGAATTTCCCGCTCATCAAGAAGGGTGCCGTCATCGTCAATACCGGCCGCGGAGAACTCGTTGAACTCACGGCGCTCGTCGAAGCGCTCAAGTCCAAGCAACTCCTCGCTTATGCCGCTGACGTCCTTGATCAGGAGCCGCCGCCTGTCGATCACCCGTTGCTTGGTTTGCCCAACGTCATTCTCACGCCGCACATCGGCTCCCGCACGCACGAGAGCGTGCAACGCCAGGCCAGTTGCGCTGTGGAAAATCTCACGCGCTACCTCGCGGGCAAGGATCCGATCGCTCGCGCCAACCCGTTCTGATTTACAGATTGCCAAATTCACTAATAATTCTTCCTTTCCAAAATCATGGGTCTATCCATCAAATCCCGCGAATCCTGCGCCTTCGATCAAGTCTCACTCGGTGAAGTCATGCTCCGCCTCGATCCCGGCGAGGGCCGCATACGCACCGCCCGCGAATTTAAAGCATGGGAAGGCGGCGGCGAATACAACACCTCCCGCGGCTTGAGGAAATGCTTCGGTTACAAGACCGCTGTCGTCACTGCGTTCGTGGACAACGAGATCGGCCATCTCATCGAGGATTTTATCATGCAGGGTGGCGTCGCCACCGACTTCATCAAGTGGCGCGAAGACGACGGTATCGGTCGCACCGTTCGTAACGGTCTCAATTTTACCGAGCGCGGCTTCGGCATCCGCGGAGCCGTTGGCAACCCTGACCGTGGCAACACCGCTGCGTCGCAGCTCAAGCCCGGCGACATCGACTGGGATCATATCTTTGGCAAACTCGGCGTCCGCTGGTTCCACACGGGTGGTATTTTTGCCGCGCTTTCCGCCACGACGGCTGAGATGACCGTCGAGGCCGTGAAGGCTGCCAACAAGCACGGCACCATCGTCAGTTACGATTTGAATTATCGTCCCTCGCTCTGGAAAACCATCGGCGGCCTGAAGAAAGCGCAGGAGGTCAATCGCGAGATCGCGAAGTATGTTG
>JANNQW010000203.1:0-7148 GCA_031400955.1 Verrucomicrobiota bacterium | reverse complement strand
TGTCGCCGATGGTGGAGATGATTTTCTGCGCCACTTGCAGCGATGGATGAGCTTCACGCAGTGCAGCCATGACCATCTCCGTCTGGCGCAGGGCCAGTTCGCTGCCGCGAGTGCCGAGAATCAAAAGTTCAGTATTCAAGGTTCAGGGTTCAGAGTTTGCGGCGGCAGTTGCGCCAGCACTGGCATAGTGGGCGACGAATCTTCTGTGTAGCCGAATTTGCGCAACTGCTCTTCGATGATTTCCTCGCACATCACGAGGGCTCGCTGGCGTTCGCGCCGACCCTCGTCGGCGATACCCTGGAGCGCATCGACATCATAGAGATAGACTTCTTCGATGTCATTGACGCGCGGATCCACATCACGCGGGACGGCGATGTCGATGATGAAGAGCGGCCGTCCGCGGCGCCGGGGCATCAGGGGTGCGATGAGTTCTGGTGTGACTACAAAATGCGGCGCGCTGGTGCTGCTGATGACAATGTCCACGTCATCCACGGCTTTTTCCCAGTCATCGAAGTGCAATGCGGTGCCCTTCATTTCCGCAGCTAGTTCCGCCGCGCGTTCATAATGTCGGTTGGAGATGAAGATGCTCTTGGCCCCGCGGGAGAGCAGGCTTTGGGCGCAGACTCGACTCATCTCACCGGCGCCAATCAGAAGCACATGACAGGCGCGCAGATCGCCGAAGATTTTATCGGCGAGTTCGACCGCCACACTGCCGACGCTGGTGGAGCCGCGCTGGATGGTGGTCTCGTTGCGCACCAGTTTGCCTACGCTGAAAGCGCGCTGGAAGAGCTTGTTGAGTTCGCGTCCAGTGGCTCCTGCCATGAGCGCGGCGTTGTAGGCAGCCTTGACCTGACCAAAGATTTCCGTTTCGCCCAGAACCATGGAATCGAGTCCGCTGACCACGCGAAACAGGTGGCGTGCGGCGTCGGTTTCGCTGAGGTGATAGCTGGTCAGGGCGCCGCTTTGTTCCGGTGTGAGTTCGAAGTGTTCGGCGAGGTAGCCGGTCAGCGAGGAGAAGCCCGCTGCGGAATCCGCAGGTTCGCGTGCGGTGTAGATCTCCACGCGGTTGCAAGTCGAGAGCACGACACTTTCGCCGAAGCCCGGAAGTGACTTGATGGCGCGGGCTGCGTCTGGAACTTTGCTATCGGCAAAGGCCACTCGTTCGCGCAACTCGATGGGAGTTGTGCGATGATTGACGCCGAGGCAGAGCAGCATGGGGCGGACGGGCGCAGTGGATTATTTGAAGATGATCCAGATGGAAATGAAGACCACGGCGAAACTGCCGATGGCGAGCCAGGCGGTCTGCCGGGCGCTGATCCGGCGGCGCCACATCAGGAAAAGATTCATCAGGTAGAGTCCCCACACACCCCAGGCGAAAAGCATCTTGGTGTTCCTGATCGGAATTCCGATCTTGAAGGATACTGCGAGCCCGATACTCAGCAGTATGACCCCGAGCAGCACCATCCGGGTGATGGCCTTGCCGAGGTCATGGATCGGCGGAAGCTGGTAGAAAAGCGCGTTGATATGATGGCGTTTGAGGAGGCGGTCCTGGAGGAGGAACATGACGCCGGTGATGGAGGCGAGGGCAAAGGCGGCATAGCCGATGAGCGCGACGGTCTTGTGCAGCTCGCCGGCAAATGTCACCGGGCCCTTGAGCGCTGGCGTGACATCCCAGGCGCCGGCGAGGAGGAGTGCGATGATTTGAAGAATGGCAATCAGCGGCGCGGTGAAGACTCCGAGCAGCGAAAGCCGGTAGGTGGTGCCCACCAGGAAATAGAGCAGCATGATGCTCCAGCCGATGAAGATGAAGATTTCAAACTGGTTTGTCAGCGGGCAGCGCCCGTGTTCCTGTCCCCGGAGGTAGAGGAAGGCACATTGAAAAATAAAGCCCAGCGCCATCGGCACCAGGTGCGAGCGGCTCTCGCGCCAGCGACCTGCACGCAGGGCCAGCGCCGCCTGCACAACGGCACCAATGAAGGCGGAGGTCGAGAGCGCAAGCAGCATGCGGGAGGTTTCCATGGGTCCACAACTTGGCGCAAAGGGGCGCGGATGTCGAATGGCGAACCACTCGCACTTGCGGCGGACGGCGGCACCGTCCACGGTTGCCTGATGGATTACAAGACCCAAGCCCGTCTCCGCGCCGCGATTCGCGACGTGCCCGATTTTCCCCAGCCTGGCGTTATGTTTAAGGACATCACGCCGGTGCTGGCGGATCCTGCCCTGATGCACGAGGCCATTGAAGCCATGGCTGACCTCGCCGGCACGCAGAAGGTGGACAAGGTCGTGGGTATCGACGCGCGGGGGTTTATCTTCGGCGCGCTGCTCGCCGCGCGGCTGGGCTGCGGGTTCATTCCGGCGCGCAAGAAGGGCAAGCTTCCGTGGCGCACTCACACCGTGGACTATTTGCTGGAATACGGCAGTGCCTCGTTAGAGATACACATCGATGCCATCGCGCCGGGCGAGAAAGTTTTGCTGGCAGACGACCTGCTTGCGACCGGCGGAACCGCTGGTGCGGCACTCAAGCTGATGCAAGAATTGCAGGCGGAGGTGCTCGGCTCTGTATTTTTCATCGAGCTGGGATTCCTTCATGGACGCGAGCGTGTGGAGCCGTTTGGACCGGTGCGTTCCGTCGTGACCTACTAAAGCTTCATGGCTTCGTCCCGAGTCTCCTCGATTCCCGCGCGCGCGCGGGCTATGCTGTCTCCGCCGGCGGGAAAAACCTGGTCGGCGATGGAAGTGCAGCGTGCGCTGAAGCGCTTTCGTAAAATTGAGGAGGCGCGCCTGCGCATGTTGCATCGCGCGGGAGGCGGTGGTGTCGAAGTGTGCGAGATGCGCGCTGCGCTGGTGGATGCGGCGCTGATCTGCCTGTGGGATCACGTTGCCAGCCAGCACAAAGGGACAGGTCCGATCAGCCTCGTGGCCACGGGCGGCTACGGTCGCGAGCAGATGAATCCGAGCAGTGATGTGGACATTCTTCTGCTGCTGCCCGGCAACAGCGCGCAGGTGCCGGTCGGTGTCGCGGCCAGGGTGTCGCAATTTCTCACGAGTTTGTGGGACAGCGGGTTCAAGGTCGGTGACTCGTCCACGCGTTCTGTCGGAGAGACGCTAAAACGGGCCAATGAGGACAACCAGGTGAAGACCGCGCTGATCGAGGCGCGGTTGGTCGCCGGTGAATCGTCGGCCTTCGAAGATTTTCAGAAACGGTTCGACCGCGAGTGCATGCTGGGAAAGGAGACAGCGTTCCTGAAACTGCGTCAGCAGGATCTCATCGATCGCCACCGCAAGCAGGGCGTGACTCCGTTTGTGCAGGAGCCTAATGTGAAGACGGGTTGCGGCGGGCTGCGCGATTATCACAACCTTCTGTGGACCGCCTACGCCAAATTGCGCGCCACGAATCTGCGCGATCTCGTAAAAGCTGGAATGCTTACGCCGACCTCACTGCGTGAACTGTCGCAGGCGCATGACTTTCTCCTGCGCGTGCGCACAGAGTTGCACTACATTGAGAAACGCGAACAGGACGTGCTCACCCTGCGGCTTCAGGGCGTGGTGGCCACTAACCTCGGCTACCGGCACAAGGGCATGCTCGGACGCATTGAGGCCTTCATGCGCGACTATTACACGCATACGCGTAACATTCTCCAGCGTTCCAATGAGCTGATGGACCGGTTTCATCTGGAGACGGTCGAGCAGGAGCAGCGCGGCATGGTGCTTGGATTCCTTGCGCGTCGCCGCGCGGGACGACCCGAGAAATTCGATGGCTTCATCAGCAAGAATGAGCGCCTCTATCCAGAGAACGACCGGATTTTCAAGGATGACCCTCCCCGACTCATGCGCCTGTTTGTTCACACGCAACAGCGGCACCTGCGACTCAGTCCGGAATTGTTCCAGCTTGTGCAGAAAAGCTTTCCCCTGGTCAACCAGACCTTCCGCTACAGCAAGGCGGTGCGTGACAGCTTTAGCGCCATTCTCTCCCGGAAGGGTGATGTCGCCCGCGTGCTGCGGCAGATGCATCGTGTGGGATTTCTCGGGCGATGGATGCCGGAGTTCGGAGCGCTCGACTGTCTGGTGCAACATGAGTTTTTTCACCGCTACACTGCGGACGAGCACACGTTGCGCACCATTGACAGGCTTGATGAGCTGGCAGGCGAGCCGCATGAAAGTCTGGGCTTCTTCCAGAAGCTTTTTCATGACATGCAGGAGCCGGGCATTCTCTATCTGGCACTGCTCCTGCACGACACGGGCCGGGCTGCGAACGCGCGCAATCACTCCGATGCCAGTGCCGATCTTGCCAGCCGTGTCTGCCGCCGTTTTCAGATCAATGGGGAACGCCGCCGTCTGATCATGTTCTTGGTGGATCATCATCTTACGCTTTATCAAACGGCGACATCGAAGAATTTGGACGATCCGCAGGTCATCGAAGAATTCGCGAAGATTGCGCGTGACCGCACGTTCCTGGATGCTCTCATGGTGATGAGTTGTGCCGACAGTCGTGGCACCAGCGAAGGGAGCTGGACATCATGGAAAGAAAGTCTTCTGCGCCAGCTCTACAACAACGCTGTGCGTTATCTGGATGATCCGTCTGATTACACCCGCCGCATCACGGCGCCGCTGCTTGCGCTGCAGGCCGAGGTGATGGGAAATCTCGACGAGAGTTACGGCGCGGAAACAGCCGCGCATTTCGCCTGCATGCCGCGCAGCTATTTTAATTTCCGGGATGCTGCAGCCATCGCGCAGCATCTCCGACTCTTCCGTGAGTTTTTTCAGAAGCTGGCTGAAGGCAAGGCGAATGCCGGACTATTGCCTACTCTGGAATGGATTGGGCATCCCGAACAGGGTTCCAGCGAACTTGTCGTGGTTAGCTGGGACCGGCATTTGCTCCTCGCCCGCATTGCCGGAGCTCTTGCAGCCAACAACATCAACATTCTCGGCGCTGACCTCTTTCAGCGTTCCGACGATGTGGTGCTCGACATCTTTCGCGTCTGCACCGCAAATTTGACACCGGTTTCTAACGACCGCACCAAGTCTCGGGTGCGCGCTCTCATCGAAGAGGCTTTTCAGAATACGGACTTTGATTTTAGCGAGGCCATCAAGGTTAATCGCGCCCCACTCAAGGAATTTGAAGGCGTTGCAGGAGAAGTTCCTCAGCGCATTTATCTGAACACCGAAATCAGCGCGGAATATACGGTACTTGAGCTTCAGGTGCTCGACCGTATCGGTCTGCTTTACGATGTTTTCATGGCCATCGGCCAGCATGGCCTCAGCGTCTGTCATGCGCGCATCAACACGGAGAAGGGTGTCGCCATTGACGCCATCTACCTTCAGGACGCTCTTGGAAAAAAGATCACCGACCGCGGCACACTGCTGGCGTTGCGGGAGACCGTGGAGCGTGCGGTATTTGAGTGAGGCACAATCACCTGGACGATGAAGATGCAAAACGATGGCCCCATCATTCTCTTCGACGGCGTCTGCAACTTCTGCGCTTGGAGCGTCCGCTTTGTCATTGAGCGTGATCCGCGCGGTGTGTGCCGCTTTGCTTCGCTGCAATCCGAAGCGGGTCGTCATCTCTTGAGAGAGCACGGTCTTGATGAAGAGGCAATGGACAGCTTCGTGCTGGTCGAGGGTGTGAAGGCCTGGCGCGAAAGCGACGCGGCGCTGCGAGTCTGCCTATATCTGCGTGCACCATGGCGCTGGCTCAGCATGTTCCTGATCATGCCAAAATTTCTGCGTGACCCGCTGTATCGACTCATCGCGCGGAATCGCTATCGATGGTTTGGAAAGTCGGACACCTGCTTGGTGCAATCGCCGGAGTTGCGCGGGCGCTTTTTGGGTTGAGCGAGGCCAGACTTTCTGGGCGACAAATAACATTGCGGTGCCTGCGTTTTTAAAATACACTACCTACATCGTAATCACGCAATATACCATTCGCGCCGTTCCGACGGAAATTAACCGGGCAGCGCGTCGTCGTGGAGGCAGGAGGATAAGAGCCCAAATGCCGTCACTGTTGAAGTGCTTGCTTGTGGCCTCGAAATTGAAGCGAAGCCCGTCAATCACACGGATCTCGATAAATTCGTCGGTTCGTGGCAGGAGAATAAGGCGTTCGACCGAGCCATCGCCGATTTCGAGCGCGTGGACGAGGAGGCGTGGAAATGAACGCTGTGCTGGATACCAAAATGAACAGAGCTATCAGAGCTGCCTATTGGAAATGCCGTGATGGCTACGGAATCGATGAATGTGGGTGTCCATGCATAAAGTGAAAATAAGAGTTTGGTGTTTAACTCTGCTACTACTTGGGGCAGTTTTAATCGGAACCAGTCTCCCTGTAGTTATACTGGGAGAACACATCTTGGATATCATTCCCAGACTTCGAGAAGACCCAGATTCGGTTTGGTTTGTAACGAAAATGAAAATTAGTCTAATTGCGAAGTTATCATTTTTGGCTCATATCAAGTGGATGGCTGGAATTGGGTGCATTGCGTTGGCTTGTTTCATCAGAATTAAAAATATTATAAAGTGATAAACTATAGGGTCGGGGTTGGTGTATTGAAACCCTTTGCACAAAAATGAGGCTGCTACCGGTAGAACAGCCGAACACGCTCAGCGCAACTTGTGGAATTGCGAACAGCGACGGCGTATAGCCACCCTACGCCCACCGGTTTGCAACGTCAGTCACCTGCTTCAATCGCTCCTCGATCTGCGGCGTGAGTTGATCCCAGCGGAAGCGCCAGTTCCAGAACTCGCCGCTCTTGCCGGGGATGTTCATGCGCGATTCACTGCCGAGGCTGAGCACATCCTGCAGGGGGCACAGCACCAGCTTCGACTGGCTCTGCCAGACACGACTGATGTAATCCCAGTTGAGTTCACTGCCGTCGGTCTTTGTGTAATTCAAGATCGTGCGCCGCTCGGCTGCGACCATCTCGGGCGTGCGCGTGGTGTGTTCGTCGGCTTCGCTGCGGAAGAGACCGAGCACGGTGTCGTTGTCATGGGTGCCGGTGTAGGCGACACTGTTTTCCGGATAGTTCTCCGGAATGTATTCCGGCGCGAGCGTGTCCGCACCGAAGGCGAACTGCATGACTTTCATGCCTGGCAGGTGATGCTTTTCCCGCAGCACGACGACATCCGGTGTGATGATGCCGAGGTCTTCGGCGATG
>JANNQW010000202.1:0-11257 GCA_031400955.1 Verrucomicrobiota bacterium | reverse complement strand
CGGTTCATGATGCGGTCTCTGGTTTGCGACTGTAGGCCGTTTGTGTCAAACGGCGAGCTCCGTAAATGCGAAAAATGGCCGTTTGACACAAACAAACTACATTTCGCCCGTGACACTGACGACAATCTCCCGCGAATGCGGTGCGCGGCGGTGCTCGAAAAGAAAAATACCCTGCCAGGTGCCGAGCGCGAGCCGTCCGTTCATCACCGGAATGACCTCGCTGGTTCGCGTCAGCGCCATCCGCAAATGGCTCGGCATGTCGTCCGGCCCTTCCGTCGTGTGCACGAAATACGGCGAGTTCTCCGGCACCAGGCGGTCAAAAAATGCGTGCAGGTCAGTGCGAGCTGAGGGATCCGCGTTCTCGAAGATGACCAGGCTGCAACTGGTGTGCCGGACAAACACCGTCGCCGAGCCGGTCTTGATCTTGCTGGCCTGCACAATAGAGTGGACCCGGTCCGTGATCTCGTAGGTGCCTTTCCCTCGGGTGGCGATGGTGAATCGATCAGCGTGGGCGGCCATGTTGCTTGGTCTTTTTTTGATTCTTCGGAGCACGCTGTGAGGCCTCGATGCCGAGCATGGCCCAAGGTTTCATTTTCTGAGCTTTGATGAATGCGGATTCAGGCGGCTCGTAGTATTTGGAGACAATGGGTTTGTCATTCCTGACGCCAAAGACAAAGGGCTCGCAACCCTGAGTAATGAATGCATCCTTATTCTCATCGTCCGTCTTGATGTAAAAACGATCATCCGCCACGAGGCCAAACATGGTGTCGTCCTTGTAGATACCGTGACCGCCGAACATCCTGCGCGCAGTGACCTCACCGAGCGGGATCAGCAGATCAAGCAGGGAGTCGACGAAGGCGGACATACTTTAGTTGTGTCAGGTAAAAATAGCGATCACGAAGTAGGCAAATAAGATTGCAGAAGCAAGGGAGCAAAAAATCTCCAGCGCGACAATTTTCCAGAACACACGGGGCTGCTCGGTTCGCTGGAACTTGCGACCAGAGATACTGGTCGCAATGCCACATTGGATCGCTCTATACGCTTCCCATCCTAACAAAATCGACAGGGCCAAGGAGAAACAGAGGCACAGCCCTCCTCCAGCTTCACCTCCAACATTGCGATCAAAATAAGTTAGAGGAAACGAGCGCATTTGATAACACAATAATTTAGGGCACTTACATCAGCAGCTCGTCGGCACTTTCAGCGCCAGCTTCACCGAGTGCGGGATGGCACCGACGACAAAGCCCAGACATTCAACTGCGCCGGAGGGTTTGCCGGGAAGCGCGAGAACGAGCGAGTTGTCCACGATGGCACCGAGGCAGCGGCTGATCATGGCGTTGGGCGTGATGGCGAGCGACCGGGCGCGCATGACTTCGCCGAAGCCGGGAATTTCCACGCGTGCGATGGCGCGAATGGCTTCCGGCGTGACATCGCGTTCGGCGATGCCCGTGCCGCCGGTGGTGAGAACGAGTCCGCAGCCTTGGGCGCTGAACGAGCGGATGGCTTGTTGAATTTTTGCGACATCATCCGGCACGATGGCTTCAGCACCGACTTTCCAGCCGTAGTCTGCTGCCGCCTTCTTCAGCGCGGGGCCGCCGTGATCTTCATAGACTCCTGCGCTGGCGCGATCGGAGATGGTGATGATGCCGACGGAGATGGAAAGTTGAGCGATGGTTTGCAATGGATGGCAGTGGTTGGCAATTGTTCGTTAGCATCTTCATTAAACAACCGCAAACCTGTTCGAGCCATTGCCAACAACCGCAAATCTCACTTCGTTTTGCTCACCAGATGGATGCCTTCGAGTCGCATGGACTTGTCCACGGCTTTGCACATGTCATAAACTGTGAGTAGTGCGGTGCTCACGGCGGTGAGCGCTTCCATTTCCACACCGGTGGATGCGGTGGTTTTTGCAGTGGCGGTGGCGGTAACACCATCGTTTTTGAGCACAAAATCCACGCCAACCATGCTTAGCGGAATCTGGTGGCAGAGCGGGATGAGGTGGCGCGTCTGCTTGGCTGCCATGATGCCAGCGACGCGCGCGACCGCGATGACGTCGCCTTTCTGCATCTGGTTCTGGTGGATCAGTTCCAGTGTGGCGGGTTGGAGTTTGATGTGGCCGGTAGCGACCGCCACGCGTCGTGAGGCGGGTTTGGCGGAAATGTCCACCATGCTGGCCTTGCCTTGTTCGTCGGTGTGGGTAAAAGACATGAGATTGGTTCAACTTTCCTTATGGGGCATAATATTCAATCTGGAAACGCAATGCTTGGACAGGCCTTCGGCCCAGCACGGACGGATTGAGGAGGGTATGGGCAAGAATGTGGTGTGGCTCGATCACTGCGCAGAGCCACGCCCAAGGCACCAAAGCATCCGTCTTCCGCAGCTTTACCGCCTCCGTAAATCTGCGCGACAATAGGCACGATTGGACTATGCTTGTCGACGTTCCACCCAAGTTGCAGGCCAGTGCATGAATGCACGCCTTACTGCTTATGAAGCCCGCTGCCAGCATGTCATTACAACCGCTCATCCGTTATCCGGCTGGCTTCACATTGCTGGAAATGACCATGGTGATTTTCATCATGGCTATCTTCATTAGCGTGGCCGCATTCAGTTTTCAGGGTGTGACGGATGAGCAAATATTACGCACCCCGGCGGCGGAACTCCAGCGCATGGCGCACGAGGCGGTGAGCCGCGCTGGCATTTATGAACAGCAGGAGACGATCGTGTTTGAGAAGACTGGTTTTGGCATTCGCTATCGTGGCGACGCTTCCGCAGCGGGTGGCGGCAATGCTCAATACTGGCTGCGCCGCGTGCAGACGCCTCCGGACATGCGCCTGCTGATGAAACGATGGGGTCAGGATCGATGGGTGCCCGCTGCCGGTCAGCAATGGGTCGCTCTGCCGAGCGGTCTGTGCGAGCCGCTTTCGATTCGCATGGAATGGGGGCGCTCCTTCACAGAGATGCAATTTCATCCGTTGACCGGTGGTGTCGCGGATGAAACCACTTACATCGCACCATGATGAATTTCGCGCGCAAAAGATCGGCTTTCACGCTGCTCGAGGTCATGCTGGCGTTGATGGTTTTCAGTATGGCAGTGGTCGCGCTGGTCGGCGCGATCAATGGAATAGGCAATGCCTCCACCGAGTCGCGAGTCTATCGCGAAGTGGAGTCGCGGCTGGAATCGCTCATGACCGAGCTTTCGCGGATGCCGCCTGATCCGGCAGTCTCCGAAGGCGAGCGCATCACGGAAAAAAACATCCGGGAGAACGGTGTGGAATACCGCATCAAGAAGGCTCCTGTGGAAATCACGAACAAAGATGGCCGTGTTCTGCCGGAAATGTTCACCGTCAAGGTCGTCGCGCGCTGGAAGGATGGCGGACATATTGAGGAAATGAGCGCGGAAACCATCGTCTATCCACCCTTGTATGCGCCCGCACGGTAGAAGATATTCGATTGGTTCCAGCAAGGGTGCCTTGCCCTTGCTGGAACAAGGACGAGACGCCTTTGCTAAAGAAACGACCGGCTCTTTTCGACTTTCTCCTGGCATTGCTTCCCGCTCGACTGTCGAGACCGAAGGCGCTCCCGGCTTTACGCTGCTGGAGATCATTCTCGCGATGTTCGTGCTGGTGCTGCTGGTCTCTGGGATATTCGCCATCGTTGGAGGCACAACTCAACTGGCGGATGAAATGACCCGCGCGCACGAGAGGGATGCTCGGAGGCACAGTTTCGCAGTGTTTTGTGGGCGCATGCTGCGCACACTGCCTGGCAGCGCGCAAGTGCGATTCCGCACGAAGCAGGAGGGAAATCATTATCTGGGCGAGCTCGCGCTGAAGAATGCGCCCTCGCCCATCGGTAATATGGGTGCGAACGGCATGACGCTTTTGCGAACCGAGCAGATGCCCGATGGCTATTTGCGCGTGGTGTTGGAGATGATTCCCAGCGACGAGATGGAGGGTGGCGGGCGCGGGAGAGGGGAGGCGGTTAAACAGCGGCTCATCCTGCTGGAGGGTGTGGCAAAGTGTGAATGGAAATTTTTTAATCCAATGAGTCGAGAATGGGAGCCGGTGTGGAATGACAAGCTTACTTTCGGTCTGGCGGCGGGCAGTGATTCAGTGGAATCTACAGTGGAATCTACACAGCGGAAAACGATTACTTCTATCGCTCGTCGCCCCGGATTGGTGGAGCTTAATCTTGCTATCGGAGCTGACGCGCCGCAGCGCTTCGTGTTTTGGGTGCCGCCCGCATCTCAACCTGGCGGCTTTGTTTACACGCCGCAGAATCCGTCACAAGCGCCTCCGCCATCGCCTTGAGACAATCCGCCCCCAGTCGATTCAGCCCCATCATTGCGGCCACCTCCGCCGCGACATTAGACTGCTTTATTTGGGTCTCGCAGGCGTGAAACGGTTATTCAAATCCACTCTAGGCTTTATCAGCGGTGGGTCATCATCGGACACAGGCAGCGCGCGCGGCACTCCGTCAACCGGGCTGCGCATCTCTGGCGCGGGATCGCCGGGATCGGCGAAGGCACGGGTTCTGGGATAAGACTCCGCCTGTTTTTCGATGTCCATCTGCTGCTGCACGTAGGAGTCGCCGCTGGGCATGATCTGCGGTTTGACGAAGATGAGGAGTTCGCGGCGCTCCTTGGTCTTGCTGGTGTTGCCAAAGAGATATTTGATGAGCGGGATGCGCACCACGATCGGCAGGCCGGTCTTGGTTTTGTTGTCCCGTTCCGTGATGAGGCCGCCGAGTAGCACCGTGGTGTTGTTGGGGACTATTATGGTGTTCTTCAGTTCCTGGGTGGAGAGGTTGGGCACTTTGTTGCCGCTGATTTCGGTGAAGCCGGCGATGTCATAGTTGCGTTGATTGAACTCGAGCTTGACCTCGTCGTTCGCATAGATGTGCGGGATGATGTCGAGCCGCAGTTCAACGGGGATGTATTGCGTGGTGGAGGAGATGGCGGCGTTGCTTGTAGTGGTGCCGGCCTGGGTGAGGGTCTGGCCGGCGATGGCAATCTGCTGGCCGACGGAGATCGTCGCCTGTTTGTGATTCAAGGTGGTGATGTTGGGTCGTTGCAGAACGTGGAAGCGCTTGGTGTCGTCGAGCGTGCGGAGGAAGACATTGAGGTGGTCGCCGATGTGTCCGTAAATGGACAAACCCTGCAGGGGAGGAAAATCGGAGAGCTTGGAGATGGAGGTGAAATCGGTGGCCTTGCTGCCCATGGTCAGGATGGATCCCGCGGCGGCGTTCTCGTTGTTCTTGCCGAAGCTGTTCAGCGTATTGATCCAGTCCAGGCCGAACTGGAAATTGTCCGCGAGTGTGAACTCGCCGAGGATGACGGAGAGCAGGAGCTGCTGCGGCCGTTTGTCCAGTTCTGCGGCGAGCTGTTCAAGCAGGCGCAACTGTTCCGGCGGACCGGAGGCGAAGATACGGCTGGCGGATGGATCTACGATGAGCAGTGTTTTTCCGATGAGCACCGACTGGGCTTTCATCTCGCGCTCCTGAAATCCACCGCCGCTGGAGCCGCCGATGCTGCCACCAAAACCTTCTCCGCCGCCGAAGCCGCCGCCCATGCCAGAAGAACCAAAGCCGCTGCTGCCGCCAAATCCTGACGACCCGGAACCTCCGCCTCCGAAACTGCTGCCGCCGCTGCTGGCCGGGGTGGTGGTCGTGGTGGTCTTGCTGTCGGATCCCTGGAGCTTGCTGCTGTTATTCGTGTCTTTCGATCCGCGCATCAGCGCGTCGTGGGCGACACTGGCGAATTCAAGAACGTCCATGTAACGAAGCTTCAGCGAAATGAAACTGCGAGCGTCGTCCGCAGCGTCGAACTCTTTCACGAGGCTTTCGATGTATTGGATTTCCAGGGGGCGAGCGACGATCAACAGACTGTTGGTCCGCGTGATGGCCTGAATTTTTGCGGGGGCCGCCTCAGCCTCGCCCACGCTCGTGGTCGCGTTCACCTGGGCGGCTGCCAGTGCGGCGGCTTGCTGCGGATTGGTCGGTCGGGGCTGGTTTGCCAACGGGGGCGTGCTCTTGCCCTGCGGTGTGGCGGTGCCGCTGCCGAGGCCGAGCAGCTCCGACAGTGCTTTGGCCACTTCTTCCGCATCCGCACGTTCTAGGCGGATGCTCTTGTGGATGGTTTCACCCGGAGGCACATCGACCTGTTTTGCCAGATCAAGATAGGCGCGGATGGTGTTGGAGTTCTCGGTGATGACCAGCGCGCGGGCGTTGGGGACGGCAACTATTTTTCCGTAGGGATGGTTGGGCACGATCTGGGCGAAAGCTTGCGCGGCTTCGTCGGATTTCAAATACTTGAGCGGCAGCACATAGCTGACCACCTTGTCAGTTTTTGGAAGGTCATCGGCACGCAGAATCATTTCAACGCGCTCGCTGGCGGGATTGCGTCCGGCTTCGAACGCGATGATTTTCACCATGTTCTCGCCGCTGGGCACAAAGGCAAAGCCGGAGAAGAGCAGCGATTTTTCGATGAATTCAATGGCTTCCTCCTTGGAGAGTTGGCCGCTGGTTTCGATGGTGACGACGGCGTTCTCGATATGCGGGTCGCGGATGATGCGTTTGCCGGTCATCTCCTGGTAGTCTTCCAGCACCTGGCCCAGCGGCATGTTCGGATAATGAACCGGATAGCCTTTTGACACCGGCTTCCCTCCGGGCGGCGGGATGATCGTGGGTGGCGTGGTCTGAGCGGATGCGAATGGTGCGGCGGCGAGAATAATCGCAAGCGCGTAGAGGGTTTTTAGTCGTGTCAGCATGGTGAAAAGAAGTTGGGGTCAGTTCTGGGCTGGCGGCGGTGGCAGCGTGGGCTGCGGCAGCGTGTTCAAGCGACGGCGCTGAACGGTGGGGACATTATTGGCGGGGGATGCGCCTGGTTGCGGCAGTTGAGGCGGTTGCAAATTGAATGCCGGCGGCGCGACGCCAGGTTGTGCACCAGGAATTCCTCCTGGCGTGTTATTGGGAGCCGAAACTTTTTGCGGCTGTGTCATGGGTGCGGACGGCAATTTCATGCCGGGGTTGTTCTGCCCGCGCATGGCCATCTGGTGATTGGGTTTCGCGGCGGCGCCTTGCGCGGCCATCTGGTGCAGGAAGCTTTCATCATAGCGCACGACGGCAGTTTCGCTGTTGCGTTCCAGTTCCACAAAGGTGTCCGCGCGACGGTCCATAAGATGCGCCGCTTTCACCTTTGTTCCATCGGTAGCGGGTTCCTGATTTTTTAGGCGCGAGTATTCGCGGGTCTTGATGTTTACCAGGATGACGGTGGTGTCATCTCCTGCCTGCCGCCACCCGGCGAGGGCCAGATCCTTGGCGAACGATTCTTTATTCACCGCGACGGGCGCAGTCTTTAATGTGAAGGGATTTTTTTTCCATCCAGCTTCGTAACGGTTGACGGGGTGGGCCTGTGGCTCGGTGAACGGGGTCGCTGAAGCTGCGCCGTGGGCCGAAAGAGTCATCAACAGAATTGGGAAAATTATTTTCATCAGATGGTCTTGGTGGCCGGGGGCTGATACCAGCGCCAGAACTGCACCGCGCAGACGACCTTCGTGGCATCCTCTTTGTCCGGGGTCAGCTTGAGATAAGGCACAACGCGAAAATCTTCGGGCGACAACACACTGTAGATCCAGCGAAACACGCTCGAGAGATCGCCTTTCACCGTGAGGGTGACGCCGGCCTGTTGGAAATACTCGTTCTTCACTTGCTCCTGATACTGCTTGGCGACCACGGAAACTCCTGAGGCTTGCGCCTTGGCGAGCAGAGTTTCAAAGAGTTCGTTATCTGCGTCGAGATCGTTCTTGGCGATGGGTTGATGGAGCGCGAGCCATTCACCGCGCTCCTTCCAAGCGGGAGCCTCGGCCAGGAGCGCATTGGAATCCTCGCGCTCCGCGGCCAGTGCTTGTTCCTGAATCGTGATCGCGCGCTGCCATGACTGAAGTTTCTGCGAGAGAATCAGGCCACCGATGACTGCCAGGAGCCCAAGGGAAAAAATTAGAAGGCGTTTTTCACTGCCTTTCATTGGACTTCACCTCCGGTGCCCAGTGTGCCTTCCGCGCGGAAGCTTGCCTGGTTGTCCTCGAGGATCGTGGGCACCGGGAGATTCCAACTGTATTGATGCAGGCTGCCCTCTCCCTTGAGATCGGACTGGAACTTCTTCGCATGGAAGACTGTGCTGGCTTTGCCGCTGACGACTAGCTTGTCGCTCTCGAGGGAAAATTCCTTTAACTGGATGCCCTCATTTGGCAGAAGCGACGCCACTCGGTGAAAAAGTTCCGTAGGATATGAATCCGGGTTGGTGGCGGGCTCAAGCACCTGCCAGCGTGCCTGCATCATGCGCACAGCCTCGATTTGCGGTCGGCGACGTTCCAGTTCCGCAGTCTGCTTCGACAATTGCTGGCCGCGCCAGAACAGCCAGCCTGACCACGCAGCAAAAACGAGCACATAAGCGACCACGAGTGCAGTGATGATCTGTGCACTGCGACGGAGTTTCGCGCGCCCCTGTGCGGCGCGCGCCATCTCGGGTGGATAAATCCCGCCCGGCTTTTCCGGCAGCGCCGGCAGCGGCCTGGCCTCAACCAACGCGCGGACTCCAAGCGCATCTTTCACTGCATCGGCAAAACCCGGTTCCGGCTTCGTCCACACGCGGACGCCTGATGGGCGCGTGAGAAACCCCTGCACCTCCAGTCCCAAACACAGCGCACGTATTTCCTGCGCGGCATCCGCGTCGAGCTTGCGCGCGCTCAACACGGAAAAATGCAGCAGAGTTGCTCCGCGTGCGAAGGCGATGACCAAGCGTCCCAGTTCCTTCCAGATCACCGCCTCGCCTTCGGGCAGGGGAAAAAGGCGAGGGGACAGTTCAAACGAATCCGGCCGCTGTCCCTCCCACGGTGCCTCCGGCACTTCGGCCAAGCCAGCGCTGGCGACGAGCACGCGATTTTCAGCACGGCCTGCCTCCCAATGCACCCAGGATTTTCCGTCGCCGGCTTCATTGGCACCGAGCGTTTCCCATTTCAGCGCCGCCACGGCGGCGACATCCAGTTTGCCATCCTGCGGTGCGACAGCCCAGAACGGAACGCTGTCCAGCGCTATGGCTTCGATGGCAAAAACTCCGCCACTCGCTCCGTCAGCAGCATCCACTTTTTTCCAGCCGCCGCCCGTTTCTAGACGCCAAAATTCCCTCCCGGTTTCTCCAGGAAGGCAAAGATTGGCGCGGGCGCCGGTTTTCAGGTTAGGGCCGGACATGGGAATGTTGAAGCGCTGATCATCACAACGCGGTCCATCATACAGCAATTCAGGCGAACCGCAGCAGAAAATATAAGGTCAGTTCCCGGCGGATTCGCGCCACTCCAAGACGGGTGAACGTCCGCCGGCATCTTTCGACAACACCACCGAGATGCGCCGGGCATAAGTTCCCGCCCGCCCCACGCTGTCCACTCGCGCGACCGTGCCCTTCAACATGAATAATTCCGTGCCTGTGGCTTGAGGCGTTGCTTGCGCGCCCAGCAGCACCATCGCTTCGTCGAGACTTTGCATCGGCTGGTCGTCCTCAGTGTGCGGAATTCCGTCGGGGCCGCTGCGCGCGGCCACGAGTGCGCGAGCCGCGCTCAGGGGCACGTCAGCAACGATGGCGATCAGTTCCGCGGGTGCTTCATTGATATCAAGCGAGCCCGAACCCCAGAGGGTGAAAACATTCCGCCATGCTGGATTGGCTTGGTTTACGAGATCCATCCCGCGCACCAACGGCACTTCATCGAGGCTCTGAAACGGGCGGTTGTAAGGGCGATCGATGAATCCATCCTTTTTGTAATCAGCCCTCTCCGCGCCCGTGAGACGTTTGAAATCGTCGGCATCCACCCAGTCCATCAGCGCATCCACCACCGACTGCGCTTCCAACGGTCGCAGACCCCAGCTCCTGAACAATCGCTCCAGCACTGCGCGTTTTTCCTCCGTGAGTAGCGCGCCGATGTTCAAGCGGCTCTCTTCCGTGGTGATGTTCACTTCATAGGACTCCGCATATCCCATTATTTTGCGCAATATGGGGTCGCCTGGTTTCACCAGCGGGTTGGCACCGATGGCCAGCCCGGCTTCGGCGAGCTGATGGGCGCGGAACGCCAGCCGCCGCGCCGCGACCGTCTCCACATCCTGCATGACCACCATCATCGAGGTGATAATGAGGAAGGACAGGAGCGCGATGACCCACAACACTACAAGCAGGGCCGATCCGCGCGCGACGTTTGTCTGGCGCATGTTTCACTAAAGCCCCACTAGCTCGCGCTGACAAGTCTCTCTGCCATCACAGAATCAGCCAGTGACAAAACACGGTGACGGCATGATACATCTGTCGTTATCCCATCATGACTCCCGTTGATCACAGCCCGACCCCGTCCACCCTGCCAGTGCCGCCACCCGCCACTCCGGCGGAAGTTCGCGAGGAAGAATCTTTTATCGGCAAGGAATCCGACCGCGCATTGCTCTCCGGCCCGAACTCCCGACTGCATGACTTGAAGCTTCTCATTGGAACGATCATGGATTTCATGCGCGGCTTTCGCGCGCTGCATTTCGTGGGACCGTGCATCACCGTCTTTGGGTCCGCGCGAATCCGCGAGGATCATCCGCATTATCAACTGGCGCGAAGCATGGGCGGAGAGATCGCAAAACTGGGTTTCACGGTGATGACCGGCGGCGGCCCGGGTTTGATGGAAGCGGCCAATCGCGGGGCGAAGGAGGCCGGCGGGCGCTCGGTGGGCTGCAATATCGTGCTGCCTGAGGAGCAGGATCCGAACCCGTGGCTCGATCGCTGCGTCTCGTTTAACTACTTCTTTGTGCGCAAGACACTGCTTACGAAATACAGCTACGGATTCATCATCATGCCCGGCGGCGTGGGCACGCTCGACGAAATGTTCGAAGCGCTGACGCTCATCCAGACGAAAAAAATTCGGAATTTTCCCATCGTCCTCATGGGACTGGAATACTGGCAGCCGCTTGTGACCTTGATGAATCACATGGTTCAAGCCGGCACCATCAGTGCGGAGGATATGAACTTGATCCACATGAGCGACTCGGTGGAAGAAGCGTCCGCCCACTTGAGCGAATACGCCATCAAAGAGTTTGGTCTCCGCCGGGGCAAGGTGCCGGTCAAACGCTTCGGCTGGCTGCTGGAACGCGGTATATAAAATTTTATGGGCGACAAGTTATTCAAACTTTCCACGGGTCGAACTCTTGGCTTCGCCGAGTTCGGGGATCTGTCCGGCACGCC
>JANNQW010000201.1:0-5887 GCA_031400955.1 Verrucomicrobiota bacterium | reverse complement strand
CGTGCGCATCGGAGAGCTTACTGTTGCCGATGCGGCCCACCATCCGGACCGGCACATCTTGCAAAGCGCGTGCCTCGGCCATCCGCTGACCATCGTGGATGCGAGAATGGATCCCTACGAACTTAAAAGTGGCGACATCGTGATCGTAGCCAGTGACGGCATACATACGCTCAACCATAAGCATCTTGAGCAAATGCTAGCTTTTGGCAAAACTACGACTGCAGGAAAAATAGCTGATGCGATCATATTCGCCGTGCGCTGCGCCGATCAACCGCGCCAGGATAATGCGACGGTATGTGTGCTTAAAATTCCGTGAGTCTTGGTGGATAGTTCACCGATGACTAGAGCGGTAAATTATTATTGCAGTCAAGGACTTCGGAATCGCGGCTACGATTTGAAGATGAATTTTTTGGGCGGATGCTCCGCTTGCCCTGATTGTTGGATATTTTTCTGCTGCTCAGGCACATTACTCTTTGAGGAGCCAGTTGAAATCCAACACGCTGTTGCGGGGACGGGAACCGCTCCACAAATCTGGACGAAGATGTGTCCTGTCGTAGTCGTGGAGGGGTTTGAAAAGCCATTCTGGCAAGCCGTGATAATCCGGGAAGAAGTTCCATTCGCCGTTGATCTCGATAAATTTTGCATGAATGACCGGATCGTAAGCTGTGAGGAACGAAGGAACTCGAATGGTGGAAGGAAGGGCGAGCACCGCAAAATACATTCCGATATAACCAAGCGGAAGCAGAACAATAATGGTGAAGATGATTCCGCAGACCAACGAAGATTTATATTTGGTCGTCATGGCGAGGTGTTTTAGAAAGAGCCCTCATCTCACACCCCAATGTCCTCATTCCACAACTCCGGTCTGGCGGCGATGAAATCGCGCATCATCTGCACGCACTCATCGAGATTCAGAATCTCCAGTTTCACGCCGCGCGAGCGCACATAGTCTTCCGGCCCGCAAAATGTGACATTCTCTCCGACTACAATATGCGGAACCTTGTAGAGCAGCGCCGACCCGCTGCACATGTCGCAGGGCGAGAGTGTGGAATACAAAACGGAACGCTGGTAATCTTTCGCACTGAGGCGACCAGCATTCTCCAGTGCATCCATCTCCGCATGGAGAATGGCGCTGCCACTTTGCACGCGACGGTTGTGGCCGCGCCCGACGATCTTGCCGTCGATCACCAGCACGGAGCCAATGGGAATTCCGCCTTCCGCCAGCCCTTTGCGTGCTTCTTCGATTGCTGCTTTCATGAACATGTCCATGACGGGAGTTGAAATCACAAACGCCTGAATTCAACTTCTAATCGTCACCTATGCGGGACGCAAAACTCCGCCCCCACGAGTCTACTCAGCCACCAGCCGGAAGGGCTGCTCCTCGAGTTCCTCGGAGGCATGATATTCAACACTCCACTCTCCAACCACCCGCTGGACGCGGGCATTGAGAAGTTCAGAGATCATCCGCGTCTCCATCTCGCACACGCCCGGATACAATCGCGCAATCTCCGAGAGCGGATTGTGATGCTCGACCATGCGAAGTTCCGTCGCGGAAACATTCTCCACGCTGCATATGCTTCCGTCAGTATTTCGAATCTTTGCCAGTTCCACTGCACGCTGCTTAAGGGTGACACCTTTGATCTTCAGCAAAAGCCGCTCGGTCTTCTGCAGGAAATAGTGATGCAACAGTCGCTCCGCCGCAGTTTCACCGTTGAGTTGGGCCACCACCTTGAGGAGGCCCGTGGAAAGTTCATTGCCCCACTGCGGCAACACGAGGTCGAGCTTCTCCGCCGCGCGATACAATTTCTCGGGCCGGCCGGTCGGTTTCGGGCGGCGCCAGGTATCGAGGAACCCGCGCTTTTTTAGTGCATCGCAATGCTGTTTCACGCCCATGTAGCTCATTTTTAGCTGGGCGCAGAGCTCATTCACTGAGAGTCCACCACTGCGCTTGATGCGCAGGAGGATATCCCAGGCAACTGAAGGAGCGATCTCGCGTGCGTGTTGCAGCATAACTTTCAACGTGACCACCGTGGAAAGTTTTTGCGCCGCGTGCAACTGTTCATACGTAAATCTTTTTCACATGCACTCTTCCCTGATTAAGGACCTGAGGTCAGATGCGGATTCATCCGTCATTGACAGCAGCCCCAACATGTCTAGCGTCTACACCCGACCAACGATGTCCCGCACGACACCGCTCCCTGAAAAAGTGTTCCGCAGCCACGCCCCCGGCTATTGGAAAGAAAAAAATGTCAGCTCCACAGACTGGAACAGCGCCCAGTGGCAGTTAAAAAATCGTGTCACCTCGCTCGCGCAGCTTGAGGAGCATCTGGTGCTCAGTGATGAAGAACGCGCCGGAGTCCTGCTCAGCGGCAACAAGCTCGCCCTGTCGATCACCCCGCATTTCTTCAATCTCATTCATCCCACTGACCCCGGCTGCCCCATCCGGCGGCAGATGATTCCTCGCATCGAGGAAACGCTCGATGACCCCAGTGAAATGGCCGATCCCTGCGGCGAAGATGCACACATGCCAGTGCCCGGACTGGTGCACCGCTATCCTGACCGCGTGCTTTTTCTCGTCACCGACCGCTGCGCCAGTTACTGCCGCTACTGCACGCGCAGTCGCGTAGTCAGCGGCGTAGGCGAACAGGAACTGAACACCGAATTCGAAGCTGTATTTCGCTACCTGGAACAACATACGGAAATCCGCGACGTGCTGCTCAGCGGTGGCGATGCGCTGTTGTTCAGCGACGCCAAACTCGAGTCGATTCTGAAAAGACTGCGCGCCATCCCGCACATAGAGTTCCTTCGCATCGGCAGCCGCGTGCCCATTTTCCTGCCGCAACGCATCACGCCGGAACTCTGCCAGATGCTTGCCAAGTATCATCCCCTCTGGATGAGCGTCCATGCGAATCATCCGCGCGAGCTCACGATCGAAGTGAAGGAAGCCCTTGAACGTCTTGCCAATCATGGCATCCCGCTCGGCAACCAGAGCGTGCTCCTGCGCGGGGTGAACGACGACGCGGACGTGATGAAGTCGCTCGTTCATAAGTTGCTCATGTGCCGGGTGCGCCCGTATTATCTCTATCAGTGCGATCTCATCAAGGGATCCTCGCATCTTCGCACCAGCGTCAGCACGGGCATCGAGATCATCGAATCACTTCGCGGTCACACCACCGGCTATGCGGTCCCGCAGTTCGTCATCGACGCTCCCGGCGGCGGTGGCAAGGTGCCCATCAATCCCGGCTATGTGATGGTGAAAGACGATCAGCGCACCATCATCAGAAACTACGAAGGCAACGTCTACGAATATCCGGAGCCTGAGCGGGAGAAATCCACCTTGGATTGGATGCAGACTTACGCCGGTCGCGATTCGCTATCCATGGCCTGGACGCCGACTGCGAAGTGGTAAGAAGGCTCCGTTCCCAACGCGATCATTGATCGTCATGAACGGAGCCGGGGCTTTCCAGCCCCGACTCATCGAATTAGAGAGTGAGAGATGGGGGCTGGAAAGCCCCTTCTCCGTTTTGAGCCGCGCACTTCTCGGTTGTTCCCGATCCCTGTTTCCATTCGACACCCCCCGCTTCCTCGCCAGATTGCCCTCCCCCATGGCTTCATTCCTCGTCGTCAAACCACGTTCCCGCATCTTCCACGGCCACGACTGGGTCTATGCGAGCGATATTCTCAGCACCCGCGGCAAGATGGAACCGGGCGATGTCATCTCCCTCAAAGACTCGCGCGGTCAGACATTGGGCAGCGCGATCTACAACAACCGCTCACAGATCGTGGCCCGGCGGTTTTCCTTCCGGAAACAGGATCTCGACGTGGAGTTCTTCCAGCGCCGCATTGAGCGCGCCCTGGCCCATCGCGCAACGCTCCCGGTCGATCAAAAACTGATGCGCATCGTCTGGAGCGAATCCGACGGCATCCCCGGGGTGGTCATTGACCGTTACGGTCCCCATGTGGTGTTGCAAACCTTGACCTGCGCAATGGACATGCGCAAAGAAATGATCGTGCAGGCCATCAAAGACGTGCTCAAGCCCAGGACGATCATCGAACGCAACGACACCCTCATCCGCAAGGCTGAAGGACTGGAGCAGATCAAGTCTGTCCTGCACGGCACCGCACCGGAACCATTTGAGGTGAAGGTGGGCAAAGTCTCGCTGCTCGTGGATTTGATGGAGGGACAGAAGACAGGTCTCTATCTCGATCAACTTGACAACTACGCCAAGGTCGCCGCGTTCGCCCAAGGTCGCCGCGTGCTGGATTGCTTCACTAATCAAGGCGGTTTCGCTCAAGCCTGCGCTCTCGCAGGCGCTCGCGATGTCACGGCTGTTGACAGCAGCGAGCCCGCACTGGAACTCGCGCGGCGCAATGCCCGCTCCACCGGCGTCAACGTCCGCTGGATCGCAGACAACGCCTTTGATTTTCTCAAGGCCGCCTCCAAGCGCGACGAGACTTATGATCTGATCATTCTCGATCCGCCGAGCTTCACCAAGACCAAGAGTTCCATCACCGACGCCCTACGCGGTTACAAGGAAATTCACCTGCGCGCGCTGTCGATGCTTCAGCCCGGCGGCATCCTCGCCACCTTTAGCTGCTCGCACCACATCAGCGGCGGCGACCTGCGTCAGGTCATCAACTCCGCCGGCGTCGATTCCCGGCGCTCGATGCGCCGCCTCGACAGCTACAACCAGCGTGCCGATCACCCGGTGGTGTTCGGCATTCCGGAGACCGAGTATCTCCGCGGATACGCCGTGGAAGTGATGGGCGGCTGGTGATGCCCGAGTCGAGAATTTCGATTCATACTGTAGCCGATAACTTGTGGGCTTATTGATGGTAGTGACGGCATCTTGCCGTCATGGCTTTATACTGATGACGGCATGATGCCGTCACTACAAATGCTCTAATTGGGGAAAGCGCTGGCACCGGCGCGTTTCATGGCTTCGCTCAATCGCGCAGCTTTGGCCGCCGCCTCATCTTCTTCATAAACGGCGAGCCCGATGACGCCGACATTCCGCGCCTGGCCTTGCTTGGTTGCTTCGCTTTTGCCAACGGAGCCGAAGTTAAACTGTCTCACTTGATTGTTATTTTTTCGAAAGCCGCTGATAACGTATTCCTGGCCAGCCTCGATGACATAGCCTGGCTTGATGGAACTGGCCGCTTTGCCGTCCAGAACATCCAGACCATCCACACTGGCGACGATTTCCAGGCGTTTCTTAGTGATGTTTTTCACGCGGATGCCGTAGGAGCATCCTGCGTTTCCAACCACGATGCGCTGTCCGCCACCCTCAAAGTAGGGATATTCATCGCCATAACTGCTCAAGCCCGCACGCAGGCGGTTTCCTGCCGCAGAGAAGAGTCCGCTGTGTTTTCTTCCGCCTCCGAGGGCGTCCGCCATGGTTTTGGCGCCAATTTCGTCATTGTAATGAAAGGAATCAATTACATCGGGCTGATTGGAAATTTTCCGATGAAAGAAGCCGCTCTCCACGGTTGAATAACGATCATCACCCGCCGTGGTCGCCAGACCCGGACGAGTCTCTTCGCGTTTGGCCACTTCTGCCTCGGCGGGCGAGGACGGGACGTAACGCATATCACTGCGGTAGGAACTGCGGGCGGCACTACCGGACATCAAGCCGGGCCCGGAATTGACAGTCCCCGATCTGGAAGATGTGCAGCTGTTCAGCAAGAGCACGGGGAACGTGAAGACAAGGATGGCGAGGAGGCGAGGGATGGTTTTCATGGCGGAATGGTGGTTTTGTAAGTGCGGAAATTTCCGCAGTAAAAATAATATGCAAGTTAAATATGCGGATTTTTCCGCATTATATTATTTTCCGTCATGATGCTTGCGCGGCGATTGTAGTGCGGTAATTTCCGCACATGGCCGATC
>JANNQW010000200.1:0-3238 GCA_031400955.1 Verrucomicrobiota bacterium | reverse complement strand
GCTTTACAAACGGGCAACCCGCCGGAATGTCCGCCGGACTCGATCGATCCGCCCAGCCGCTTTGTCCCGCACTTCGCCATCTGATTCGCCCCTGACTTTGCTTCAGCACGCCGAGGCCCGGCTGCTGGTCGGTGAGCGTGTCATTACCCGCTTCCAGATCGATCTCAGTGTCAGCCTGCATTTTCATCTGGGCTTGATGGTGCTGACCAATCGACGGCTGCTGCATATGGAGAAAGCGCAGGCTGGCGAAGTGAACTTCCGGGCCTGGGGACTTGCGGAGATCGAAGATCTGGTGCTGGAAGAAATGGGGGCGACCGCTGCGATTTATTTGATCCAAGCTGCGGTGAGTACTTTTTCCTGGCGAACAACTTCCGGTCGAGTGCGGGAAGCGGATGCTTTCCTGGCGCATTTCAAAGAGCAGCAGCGCGCCTTCCGCAATGTCGAGCCACTGTCCAAAGTGGATTCGGTCGTGGACGACGAAGATGATTTGTTCCAGTCGGATCAAGCGCAGACCACTGGACCTCGCGGCAGTCCGCTCTTCCGCTTGTTCAAATTTGCCCGTCCCTGGCTGGGACTCATGGCCATTGGATTTTCCCTAACGATCGCGGCAACGGGCGCGGCATTGATCAGTCCTTTTCTGACGATGAAGCTGCTCGATGACGTGCTCATTCCGTTGCAGACGCTGATCCCGTCGCACACGCAGACGGCGCAGGCGCACATTCATCTGGTCTATTTATATGTCGGCGGACTCGCGGGGGCGGCCTTGCTGACCTGGTTGTTGAATTGGGGCAAGTCGTTTGCCCTGGCGCGTATTTCAGAGCATGTCTCCAGCCAGTTGCGGCGGGAGACGTTCGAGCATCTCCAGCGGCTTTCGCTGACTTACTTCAACAAGAAACGCACCGGCGATCTTATCTCGCGCATTGGTTCGGACACGGATCGAATCTGCTCATTCATTTCGGTCAGCTTCATCGACTTTGTCTGTGATGTGCTGACGATTGTTTTCACGGCTATCATTTTATTCAGCATCAATCCGCTGCTGGCCTTCGCGGCATTGGGGCCGCTGCCCATCGTTGGCTGGCTGGTGCAGCGCGTGCGGGGGCATCTGCGCGGATGTTTTGCCGCAGCCAGCCGGACGTGGAGCCTGATGATCAGCGTGCTGGCTGATACGATCCCAGGCGTGCGCGTCGTCAAAGCTTTCGCTCAAGAGCAGCGCGAGATGGAACGATTCCGCGACGCAGACCGGCATGTATTTGAGGCCAACGACCGCGTGAATCGCACCTGGTCGTTCTTCACGCCGATGATGGAACTGCTGACTGATTTCGGTTTGCTGGTCGTGTGGGGCGTCGGTGCCTGGAGCGTGGCGCACGAGCATATTACTGTTGGGATTCTCACCGGATTCCTGCAGTATAGCAGCCGCTTTTATGGCCGCTTTGATTCGATGAGCCGCTTCATCGCCCATGTGCAACGAGTCTCGGCCAGCGCGCATCGCATCTTCGAAGTGCTGGATGTGAAGCCCGATGAGCCCGTTCGGGAAGGCGCGCAGAAGATCGGCCGCTTGCGTGGTGAGATCGAATTCCGCGATGTAAAATTCCGTTACGGTTCGCGGCAGGTGATTCGGGGAATTAATCTGAAGATCGCCCCTGGAGAAATGATCGGACTGGTCGGCCCCAGCGGCGCGGGCAAGACCACGCTGGTGAATCTGGCTTGTCGCTTCTTCGATGTGAGCGAAGGCGCGGTACTGGTGGACGGAGTTGATTTGCGCGAAGTGGACGTGATCGATTATCGCCGGAACCTCGGCCTCGTTTTGCAGGAGCCTTATCTTTTCTATGGAACCATCGCAGAGAACATTTCTTATGGCAAACCTCAGGCCACGCGCGCGGAGATCATCGCGGCGGCGCGGGCGGCGCGGGCGCACGATTTTATCATGAAACTTTCTGATGCCTATGATTCGATGGTGGGCGAGCGGGGTTCGCAACTCTCTGGCGGCGAACGCCAGCGCATCAGCATCGCGCGGGCGTTGTTGATTGATCCTGCGGTGTTGATTCTCGATGAAGCGACGTCATCTGTCGATACGGAGACCGAGCGCGAAATTCAGATTGCGCTGGATCATCTGGTCAAAGGCCGCACCACCATCGCCATCGCGCATCGACTGGGGACACTGCGCCGGGCCAACCGGCTGGTGGTGATCGAGGATGGACTCATTTCGGAAATGGGCACTCATGATGAACTTCTCAAGCGCAGCGGAACTTACTTCCGGTTGTATGAAGCCATGACGGAGGTGTCACAGCCATGAGCACGGCGATAGACCTGCAAACGAACGAGGCCGGTCACTTGGTGCTGATTGATGCCAATGGCATCCGTCATGAGGATGTCCGGCCCGCGCGCATCTTCCCGCTGACGGAACCGCAACACTGGATCGCCATTCAAAATTCCCAAGGCATGGAGCTGGCCTGCATTGAAAATCCGGGATCGCTTCCAGAAGCACAGCGCAGCGCCTTGGAAACTGCTCTGGCGAAGCGCGCATTCGTTCCGGTGATCCGCGCGATTCATCGCATCAGCCGCGCGGCGGACGGTCACGAATGGCAGGTCACGACTGACCGCGGGCCGACGACTTTCCGAGTGGAGAACGATGAGAACATCCAAAATCTGGGCGGCACCCGCATGGTGATCATCGACAATCACAACACGCGTTATCTGATTCCTAACACGCTGGAACTGGATCGCGACAGCCGTCGCAAGCTGGAGCGCTATCACTGAACCCATCATCAATCGACTCCATGTATTTTGTCTTTTCAATCGTCAGCCTGCTTGGCGCATTTCTGCTTTTTCAAGTTCAACCGGTCATCAGCAAGTTCATCCTGCCGTGGTTCGGCGGGAGTCCCGGCGTGTGGACGACATGCATGTTGTTTTTTCAGGTGGTGCTGTTCGGCGGTTACAGCTACGCGCATCTGCTGTCACGGATGCGACCCAGGACGCAAGCCTGGGTGCATGGATCGGCGCTGCTGCTCGCGATATATTTTCTTCCCATCTCGCCTGATGCGATCTGGAAACCAACGGGCAACGAAGAGCCCGTTGGACGCATTCTGCTGCTCTTGCTGTGTTCAGTGGGTCTGCCGTATCTCGTGCTCTCGGCCACCAGTCCGCTGGTGCAATCCTGGCTCAGCCGCGATACGAACGTGGCCCTCCCGTATCGCTTCTACGCGCTCTCCAACGCCGCCTCGCTCGGCGCACTCCTCGC
>JANNQW010000199.1:0-6749 GCA_031400955.1 Verrucomicrobiota bacterium | reverse complement strand
GTGGCTGTTGCCCGTGGCATGGCGGACGTCGCTTTCGGAACAGATTCCGGTGGGTCCGTTCGCCTTCCCGCGGCTTGTTGCGGCATCTACGGCTTGAAGACCACCTTCGGCCTCGTTTCAACCAAGGGTGTGTTTCCAGTCTCACCCAAACATTTGGATACAGTCGGACCCATGGCCAGAAATATGAACCACCTTGTGCAAGGCATGGATTTATTGCAGCGGGGATTTGCAGCCCGATACGAGGAAGCCGTCTCGGACAAACCATCAGCCAGTCAAATACGCATTGGCCGGCTCTACCTCGACGGCACCGACCCCGCGATCGACAAGGCCATCGATGACGCACTCGCCGCCAGGCGATTCAGAGTCATCAGACTTGATCAAGCCTTCAAAGCGAAGTGGAAACAGGCTGAGAAAGACGGCAAAGTCATCGCGCTCGCCGACATTTGGCTCAATGACCAGGAATACGCAGACAAAGAGGGAGTTAGCGGCACGACAAAAATCGTAATCAGCCAGGGCAAGCAGGAATACACGAGCAATTATAAGGATGCCTTGAAACGGAAGGCCGCCTGGCAGCGCGACCTTCGCCGTGTTTTAGCACAGGTGGATTTTATTGCCGTGCCGACCATGCAGAACCTTCCGCCCAAATTCTCATATTGGGGCTCATCCATTGCCTTTGAATGGCTGGTCTTTCACTCGCAGAACACCGTTGGAGTGAACTTTGCTGGAAATCCCGCGTTGGCGATTCCGATAGTGATGCCAGCGAAAGGGAAGACTGTTCCTGTCACAAGTCTGCAACTCGTCGGGCGGCGGCTCGGGGAGGCTGAACTCTTGAACGCAGGCCGATTGCTCGAGCTCAAAAACTGAGGATGGGGAATGCACGGGGCGATTCGGTTTCAGCGATTCGCAGTGAATTCATTCTGGTAGGGTTACACCCCATGGTGGGATGCCGCCGAAACCGCGAGGGTAGCCCCATGAACACACTCGAAATCAAAGGCGACTGGAACATTATCAAAGGCAAGCTCAAACAAAAGTGGGCCCAACTCACCGATGATGATCTCCAATACATCGAAGGCAACCGGGACGAACTTCTGGGGCGGATTCAAAAACGCACGGGCGAAACCCGTGAGGCCGTGGAAACGCTTCTCAAGGAATACACAGCCTCCTGAAAAGCACCATCAAGTTTCAGAACACGCAATCTCTCATCGTTAAATCACCAAAACCCAAACTAACACACCTATGAAATCATCACAAAAACGCATCATTCTCCTTCTCGTGGCCGCCGTGATCTGGACTATCGCCGGCACCAGCTGCAACACCGTCCGCGGCGTCGGACAAGACGTCGAACACGTTGGCGGTCATATTGAGCGCGCTGCGCATTAGTCATTCGCGTCGCAGGACTCACGGGGCGTTGCTGACAGGACCGAAAGGTTCTCAGCAACGCCTCTTCTCTTTCAGCGTGCCTCAAGAGCAGTGGGGTTATACCCCATGTTCAAGACGCGGCGGCCATATAATTTAAGTCCTATGAAAGCACCTGCGTCCGAGACAAGGAAAACATCCGAATGGATCAAGGCGAAAAATGTTATCCGCGATCTTTTTCTGATGCCGGTGATACTACTGCTGATGGCGAAGCCACTGCGGGCCGCAGACGCAATGGTTGCTGATTTGGATGATGCGACCATCTGCGCCCAGATCAAGACTTCACTCCTGCGTCATCTTTCCATGAACTTTCAGGTCATGACGAAAGAAGGCGTTGTGACTTTGAGCGGCAGCGCCGTTGACATCGCCGAGATTGATCAAAATACGAAGCTCGCTGCCGAAATTATCGGAGTGAAAAACGTAATCAACAACATGGTCATCCCTGCGGTTGTCGCAAGAAACGATTGAACAGAGACTGGGGTTAGACCGCAGGCACATTTTCCGCCGTTTGGACGGTAGGGTTTCACCCCATGGCTTATGAACATCTGACGTCGTAATGTCAGCATGAAGATCGGTCACAATGACCTGAAAACCTTAATCAGATTGATAACTAGAAAACCGAAGCTTCGCTGAATGACGCAAAACTGGCGTGGCTTCACAACCCGAGAAAACTAAAATTATGTTAATGACCATCGCAATCATACTCATTGTCTTGTGGCTCTTGGGGCTGGTAACCAGTTCCGCCATGGGCGGCTTTATTCACGTCCTGCTTGTTGTGGCTGTAATCATCCTTCTGGTTCGTGTAATCCAAGGGCGTCGCGTCTTGTGAACAACCAAAGCATCATGAAAACAAACACCATCATCGCTGTCATCCTCATTGCCTTGGGAATCGTAGCATTCACTTATCAAGGCATTACTTACAAGACCAAAGAAAAAGCAATTAATCTTGGCCCGCTGCAAGTCACGGCAGAGAAAACGCATACCATCCCGCTGCCGCCAATCCTAGGCGGCATCGCGCTGGTTGGTGGAATTGTCCTGCTGGTTGTAGGCATCAAAAAAGTCTGACCAGACAAGCACCCGGCAGGATTTGCCCTACGGCTCATGCCGAATCACTTACAATAATCACGGCGGGGTCGCAGCGACATTACAGGGGTAATCTACCAGCGGATGACGGCACTGGCCCAGGTAAATCCGCCACCGAACGCAACTAGGAGCAGCACATCGCCCCGCTTGATCCGGCCACTGCGGTTGACCTCGTCCAGTGCCACAGGAATCGTCGCCGCACTGGTGTTGCCGTATTTGTCCAGATTCATGAACATACGCTCATCGGGCACGCCCAGTCGCTCGGCGATCACCGAAATGATCCGGGCATTCGCTTGATGCGGAATCACCAGCGAAACATCAGCGGCTGTGAGTCCCGCCTCCTCCAGGGCCTGCTCGCTGGCCTGACACATGCGCGTGACGGCGTGCTTGAACGTCTCGCGTCCCTCCATGTGAATGGTGTTCGGTCGCGAAGCCACGTTCTCCAAGGTGATGGGAAGAGCAGAGCCACCGCCCGGCACCTTCAACAAATCAGCCAGAGTCCCGTCGCTGCCCATAACACTGGAAAGCACCTGGCCATGCACAACTTCTGAATCGTCTGAGCGAAGAACAACCGCGCCCGCGCCATCGCCAAAGAGCACGCAGGTGTTGCGATCCTGCCAGTTGATCAGGCTGCTCAATTTCTCCGCGCCGATCACCAACGCAGTCTTGCGCGGGCCGCCGTTTAGATAATGGCGCGCTGTCTGCAGCGCAAACAGGAAGCCCGAGCACGCCGCGCTGATATCGAAGCACACGGCGTTCTTAGCGCCGATTTTCTTCTGCACGACGCACGCTGTGGAAGGAAAAAACATGTCCGGCGTCACCGTCGCGACAATGATCAGATCAAGTTCATCCGGCTTCACTCCGGCCATCTCCAGCGCATTGCGTGCCGCAGCCGAAGCCAGATCGCTTGTCGCCTCTCCTTCAGCAGCAATTCTCCGCTCCCTGATTCCGGTCCGGGTCGTGATCCATTCATCGGAAGTATCCACGATTTTTGCCAGATCATCGTTCGTCATCACACGGTCTGGCATGTGGCTCCCGGTGCCGATGATGCTGCAGGTGCAGGCTTTGGTGCTGGATTCTTTCTTTTTCAAAGTTGCGTTCGTGTTTCAGGTTTCAAATTTGCACATCATCAAACATGCATCAGGGCGTGCTTCCGCATCGACTCTTCAATGTGCGGGTTTACTTGGTGAGAAATGGTTTCACAGGCGGAGCGCAGTGCGTTCTTCATGGCGTAGGCTGACGCTCCGCCGTGGGCGATGATCGTGATCCCGTTCAGTCCAAGGAGCGGCATCCCGCCATATTCATCCGCGTTCGTCTTGGCATGAACGCGTTTGAAGGCCGGTCTCGCCAGCATTCCACCCAGCTTCGTGCGCGCGGAACACATGATCTCCGCTTTCACCATGCCGAAGATCGCATGCGCCATCCCTTCGCTGGACTTGAGCAGAATGTTTCCAGTGAAGCCATCGCAGACCACCACGTCCGGCGGCGTGTCCCAGAGATCGTGACCTTCCACGTTGCCCATGAAATGAATGCCCTCGGTGCGGCGAAGAAGTTTCCCCGCTTCTTTGCACAGCGCATTGCCCTTGTCTTCCTCAGTGCCGTTCGACATCAGCCCCACTTGCGGACTCTTCCGGCCCAGCACATGACGCGCAAAGGCCGAGCCCATGATCGCGTTTTGCACAAGGTGCTGCGGCTCGCTGTCCGGGTTGGCACCCGCATCAATGAGCACCCAGTATTTGGTCATCGATGGCAGCACCGCCGCGATGGCCGGTCTGTCCACTCCCGGCAGCGTGCGCAGCTTGATCAGCGAAGCTGTGACTGCAGCCCCGGTGTGTCCCGCGCTCACCACAGCATCCGCCTTCTTCTCCTTGATCAGATCGACAGCACGGCTGATGGAGCTGTCCTTTTTCCGCCGCACCGCGTCCAGCCCGCTGTCAGTCATGTCCACCACCTGGCTCGCCGCGACGATTTCGATCCGAGGATCGGACACGCCTTGTGCACCCATCTCTTTCTGGACAACCTCAGGCACGCCGACCACATAGACGCGCTCCATCTGAGGCAGTTCCGCGAGCGCAAGCTTGAGGCCGCCGATGGGATTCTGTGGGGCGTAATCGCCGCCCATCGCATCGAGGGCTATTCTCATGTCTCGTAACGTGAATTTTTCAAGAGGAGCCGTTAGCGCAATCAGGAGGACGATGCAACCTCAGATCACCCGGTCATTCCCACCATCCACGGGAATCTGCGCGCCGGTGACTTTGGCGAACAATGGCGAGGCCATCGCCGATACCATGTTGCCGATGTCTTTTGATTTAATCTCGACCTTCATGAGGTTCTTCGTTTTGTACTCCTCGACCGTCATACCGTAGCGCGCGGAGCTTTTTTCCAGCGCCTCAGGTGTCCAGAGCTTGGTGTCAAACACGGCGTCGGGATGCACGATGTTCACACGAATCTTGTCGGGCGCGAGTTCGAGCGCGGCCACGCGGCAGAGCTGGGTGAGCGCGGCCTTGGAGCAGGAGTAGGCGCTGGCACCGGGGCCGGGCGCTTTGAAATTCCGGCTACCGACGAAAATGATGCTGGCATCGATACCGTGCTTCACGAACGGGATCACCTTGCTCATGAGCTTCTGATGACTCGTGAGATTGATCATGATCGTGCGATCCCAATCGGTCTGTGCCATCACGTCGAGATGGTCGTTCTTCGGGAAGATGCCGGCATTTGATACCACGATATCAATACCGCCGAACTCGCGCACAGCAAAACTGATCGCGTCCGTAACGGGCTGATCCTCGGTGAGGTTCACGACGATGCCGACAGCTCCGATCTTCTTCATGATCTCCGGGATGTCCTTGTCGATGTCGAGGCCGATGACTTGCGCGCCTTGCTCGGCGAGGCTCTCAGCGATGGCAAAGCCGATGCCCGCGGCGCATCCGGTGACGAGCGCGACCTTGCCCTGATGAACTTTGCGCGATGGACCTTTGCGCAGCTTGGCCTGTTCCAACTCCCAATATTCAATTTCAAAGATATCCTTCTCCGGCAGCGGCGACCATGCGTCACCCACTTGGGCAATGGTTGACGCTGTATGTGTCGCGATGTCAGCGACGATGTTCGCATCCTTCAGCGTGTCGCCGAAACTGACGATCCCCTTTCCCGTCCACAAAGCAAAGCGCGGCGCGGGATCGAGCATCGTATATTGGGCAGCCTGCCCACTGTTTCTTTTAAAATAGGCTATATAGTCATCGGCGAACTTCTGCACGCTGACTGTGATGCCCTCATTAATGACCGCCGGTGCGCGCTTGGTTCTGATGCTGTGATCGGGTGTCAGCGGCCCGCGGGTGCCAGCCTCGCCGATGTTAGAATACGCCACTTGATCCGGTGAATTGAGCAAGCGCGCAATTTGCGGGTAACCGCGCTTGGAACTCACAGCACGGCGGAGCTTGGCAAGGTCGAGGAGGTCGCCTTGACCTTGAGTAAGGGAGCGCGGGATTCCAGCCCGTGCCTCATCCGTGCCGACGGGCGAGACGCCCGCACTCTTTTGGACAAGCCACTCCTCTGCCATCGACACCAGCTCAATGTGTTTCTCATAGCTCGTCCGCGCATCGTCCGCGAATGTGAAAAGTCCATGCTTCAGCAGCACGATGCCTTCAATTTTCTCCCCGCGCAGATCGCGCTTCTTCAGGACTTCGTGAACTTGCTTCGCCAGCACAAAGCCCGGCATGACGTAAGGCAGAACCAGAACGCGTTTGCCAAAACAGTCGACCACGCGCTTCTCACCCTCCTTGTTGCAGGTCAGTGCGGCGATCGCGTTCGCATGCGAGTGATCGACGAACTTGAAAGGCAATATTGCATGAAGGATGGCCTCGATGCTCGCCGCAGGCGCATTCGGATTTGTCATGGCAGCGCGCTGCTGCAGCACCATGTCCGCGTCCGACATCGCGGACAGTTCCGCCATTTTCATCAAAGCACTCATGCGCACGGGAGAAAAGCCCTCGCGCTCGATCGTCGCCAGATCCCAGCCCGATCCTTTCACATAGCAAAGGTCAACCAGTTCACCGAAGAAGTCATTTTCCGTAATCTTAACCGAAGTGTTTCCGCCACCATGCAAAACAAGTTCGGGATTGCGTCCAAGCAATCGAGAAGTGTAAACGCGCCGTCCCAGCAAGTCAGTTCCAAACGTGGCGGCTTCAGTGTCGTTCCAGAGGCTTTGCATGACTGTTTAGTAGAGCGGACGCTGCTGCCTGCAATTCATTTAT
>JANNQW010000198.1:0-9659 GCA_031400955.1 Verrucomicrobiota bacterium | reverse complement strand
CACGGCCTCGGCGGCTCGCGTGACAACAACCCCTATCTCGGCAACCATTGGGCCATGCGCGGGTATGTCGTGGTCTTTGTTCAGCACCCCGGCAGTGATGAGGGCGTCTGGAAAAATGTAGCCGCCGGACAACGCATGAAGGAAATGAAAAAAGCCGCGTCCGCCGAGAACTTCATGCTCCGCGCCAAGGACATACCCGTTGTGATAGACACACTAACAACCTGGAATACCGATCCGAAAAACCCGCTTCACCAACGTTTCGATCTCAAACACATCGGCATGTCCGGCCATTCCTTCGGTGCCAACACAACCCAGACGGTAGCCGGTCAAGTTTTCGCGGCGGGCCGCGTATCGTTACTCGAGCCGCGCATTACTGCCGCCGTCATGATGAGTCCCGGGATCCCAGCGCTTGGTGATCCGGCCACCGCATTCGGATCTATCAAAATCCCCTGCCTCCTCATGACCGGCACGCTCGATGTCAGCCCCATTGGCAATGCCAGTGTCGAAGACCGGCTCAAGGTTTTTCCCGCTCTCACCCATGCTCCCGCCTGGCAGGTCGTCTTCGATAAAGCCACCCACATGAGCTTCTCCGAGCGCGATTTGCAGGGAAATTCCGAAAGCGGAAACCGCTACCACAAGCCCATTCTCGCCCTCACCACCGCATTCTGGGATGGACAACTGCGTGGCGACAAGTCCGCGAAAGCCTGGCTTAACGGCGCAGGTGCGAAATCCATCCTGGCGTCAGAGGACAAGTGGGAAATAAACCCGATGGCGAGAGAGCAGCCATGATTCAATCATAGCCGGTCCGTGGTGGGTATGAACAAGACTTTCCCCGATAGATCGGGTGCCGCAAGTCGCACGAGAGCATCGCGGAAGGCATCTAACGTAACGGATAGGTGGAATCGACGGGTCGGCCTGGCCTAGGGCGTGCATCGGAGACGGGGTGGGAGGGGGTATGGCACAGCGAGGCACGAACGCCGCCGCCTGACACTGGGAAGGAGGTAACCTCACACAATGCGGAGTAGTGTGGCGAGTCTTTGCGAGCGCAAAGCAGGCTGCCGGGCCCCGCCGCTCCGGGCGGGTGGCAACTGCTTCACACTACCACGCATTGTGTGAGGGCTACCGCAGGGCAGGCGCGGAGCCGGGAGGCTTTGCCAAACGTAGACATTGTATGGCGGGCAGTTGTATGGGGCTTTTCTGTCAAGTGTTACTGACTGACCCCGTTTCCCTGAGAGCGTGAAAGATGGCGGAAAATTTGGAATGTTCATGGGCTATGTGATCATCGCGTGGGGCCTCTGGCAGTGCCGCCCGAAGTCGAAATGAAGCGATAGACACCCGCGCGTCTCAGCCTAGGGTGGCGCGATGAATATCTGGAATCGCCTGTGCTTCGTCCTCGCGCTCACAGTCTGCTTGGACACGAGGGGTCTTGCAGTGGAGCATGGAACCGTCTGCCGCGAAGGCGCGAGCCTGTTTCCCGCGTCCGCAACCGACAAGCCGGGACGCAAATACATGCGCGACCGGCTGGCGCAGATCGGTCATCTCAAACTCGATGTGACGCCGGATTTTGCAAAGCGCACGATCCGCGGGACCGCGACACTGACCTTCAAGCCTATCGCGATTCCGCTGCCGAAACTGGAACTCGACGCGGTCGGACTGACCATCGTGGGAGTGACGGCACAGGGCGTGACCTTGAAAGAACACGAGGTGACGGAGGAGAAGCTGGTGCTGGCATTCGATCCGCCGCTCGGTGTGGGAACTGAAGCCAGTGTGATCATTTCTTATCAGGCGGAGCCAGAACGTGGACTTTATTTTCGCACGCCGGAGATGGGCTACAAGCCAGGCGACACGCAGGTCTGGAGCCAGGGCGAGCCGGAGCTGCATCGCTACTGGTATCCCGGTTACGATTATCCCAATCAACGATTCACGAGTGAAGTGATCTGCCATGTGCCGCAGGGCATGAAGGTGGTGTCGAATGGTTCGCTTGAATCGCAGACGAAGGGCGCAGATGGATTGATCGCCTGGCATTGGAAGCAGAATCAACCGCATCCGAATTATCTGGTCGCGCTGGCCGCTGGTTATTTTCACACGATTGAGGACAAGCTAGGCGCATTGCCGCTGGCGCTGCTGGTTCCGCTATCGGAGAAGGATCAAGCGGTGAACGCGTTCCGCGATACGAAAAAGATCATCGACTTCTTCCAGCGCGAGATCGGCGTGCCCTTCGCCTGGGACAAGTATCACCAGGTCTACTGCCTCGATTTCGTCGCTGGAGGGATGGAGAACACCAGCTGCACCTTCGTGGCCGCCGGCTTGCTGTTCCGTGATGATGTCGGGCAGCTCAGGAGTTTGCACTCGCTCGATGCACACGAGACGGCGCACCAGTGGTTTGGCGATCTTGTCACTTGCCGGGACTGGTCGCACCTCTGGCTCAACGAAGGTTTTGCGAGTTACTACACCGTTCTCTACGAGGAGCAGAAGAACGGCGTGGATTCGATGCGCCACAAGCTCTGGCAAGAGGCGCAGAAAGTTTTTGAATCGCTCGATTCGAAACCCATTGTCTGGCGCGATTATGCGGACCCGCAGCTGCAGTTCGACTATCGCTCTTATCCCAAGGGCGCATGGGTGTTGCACATGATCCGCGCGCGCCTTGGCCCGGAGCTTTACCGCAAATGCATCCAGACTTATCTCGAGCGGCATCGGAACGGAAACGTCGGCACCGACGATCTGCAGGATGTCATGGAAGAACTAAGCGGGCTGTCGTTCGACCAATTCTTCGACCAGTGGCTTTACCATGGCGGCGTGCCAGAGCTGAAGATCGAATACTCGTGGGATGCGGCCGCGAAACAGGTGAAACTCACCGTGAAGCAGACGCAAAAAGTGACGAGCGAAGTGCTCTTGTATCGTTTTGATCTGCCGCTGCGTTTCTTCGTGAAAGGACATGAGAAGCCGTTGGATTTCACCGTGGTGGTGAGCAAAACCGAGGAGGATTTTCATTTCCCGCTCGCCGCTGCGCCTGAGTTGTTGCGCGTGGATCCGGATTACACATTGCTTGCGAAGATCGATTTTCAGCCGCCGCCAGACATGCTCGGACGACAGCTCAAATCCGATGTCATCGGCCGGATGATCGCGGTGCAATTGCTTGCCAGGAAGAAGGATGCAGATGCCGTGAAGCAGCTCGCAGCAGTGTTGATGGGCGACGCCTTTCATGCCGTGCGCAGCGAAGCGGCGAAGGCGCTCAAGACCATCGCCACGCCCGATGCGCGCGCCGCCCTGTGCGTCAGCTTGAAGCAGGATGATGCGCGCGCCCGGCTGTCGGTGGTGGAGGTACTCGCCGCTTTTCCGCATCCCGACGCGCATGAAGCTTTATGGAAGCAATCGCAAGTGGAGATGAATCCGTTGATCCTGAGTGCGATCATCAAGACCTGGGGCGCCCGTCCCGGCGACGCCATCGTGTCCGCTGCGCTGCGCCTGCAGCTTGCTTCATCAAGCTACAAACAATCCATCGCCTCGGCTGCCATCAGTGCTCTGCGAGCGCAGGATGATGCAAGTGCGGTGCCGCCGATTCTTGAGCGGCTCCAGGAAACTGGTCTGGATTTCCCATCGAACATGCTGGCCCAGGCGTTTGATGCTGTCGCGTTTCTTGCACGCAATGACAAGGATCGCGAACAGGTGCGTCTGTTTTTGGTCGGGCATCTGAATCACCCGCGCGAAGAACTCCGCATCGCCGCTGTAAAAGGACTCGGCACCTTGCGTGATCCGAAATCCCTGGCCGTGCTCCAGCCGCTCACGACCACAATAAAACTTTTCAAGAATCCCGTGCGTGAAGCCGCCGAGAAATCCGTCCATGCGCTCGAAGCCGAGCAGACTAAGACACAGGAGTTGAAGGATGTCTGGTCGAAACTGCAGGAATTGCAGAAGAAATCCGAGGGAATGGAGAAGCAACTCGACAAGGCGGGGAAGAAGCCGGAGACGGCGAAGGCCACCGGCAAAAGATAGCAGTCAACGGAAGTTTGAGCCCCTCGCGCCGGCTGCTGCTTGAGCATCACACGTGTATTGGATGCCCCGCAGCCACTTCGGTGGCTTCCTTGAGCATCTCGCTGAGCGTCGGATGGGCGTGGATGGTGGCTTCGATTTCATCCTTGGTGGCTTCTAACGTCATGGCCAGTCCAAGTTCAGCAATCATCTCGGTGGCTTCCGCTCCGACGATGTGCGCACCTATAAGTTCACCGTGCGGTTCGCTATACAGTAGCTTGACGAAACCTTCGGGCTCGGCCACGGCGAGTGCTTTCCCGCTGGCTTGATAGGGGAACTTGCCGACTTTGAATTTTAGGTTTTTCTCCTTCGCGGCGGATTCGGTGAGTCCAATGCTGGCGACCTGCGGCTGGCAGTAAGTGCAGCCGGGGAAGATGGTGACTTTCTTTGGTTTGTGGCCGGGCTTGTACAGACCCTCAACACATTGCACAGCTTCGTAACTGGCGACATGCGCGAGCCAGGGCGGACCGATGATATCGCCGGCGCCGTAGATGTCCTTCGCGCTGGTTTGGTAATTGGCGTTGGTGTCGAGCCAGCCTCGTTCAGTGAGTTTTAATTCAATGCCTCCTGGAAGCACGGGCATGACACCGATGGCTACCAGGCAGACTTCGGCTTCGATGGTTTCATTCACAGCGCCTTCGACAGTGAGGCTGACTTTGTCGCCGTGATCTTTGGCACTGGCGACTTTGGTTTTGGTGAGCACGCGGATGCCGGCTTTCTTGAAGCTCTTTTCAACTAGCGCGCTCGATTCTTCATCTTCCACCGGCAGGATGCGCGGCATCATTTCGATGAGCGTGACTTTAGTGCCGTAGGCGTTGAAGAAATAGGCGAACTCCGCGCCGATGGCACCGGCTCCGATGATGGCGATGCTTTTCGGCTGGGTCGGAAGAATCATGGCATCGTGGCTGTCGATGACGGTCTTGCCATTGAAGGGCAGACCGGGCATGGGCCGCGCTTTGGCTCCGGTGGCGATGAGAATTTTTGCCGCGTCGTGCGTTTCTTTTTTCCCGTCTTTGGCGGTGACTTCCACTTTGCCTGGGGCGGTGATGTTGCCCATGCCGCGGATGTAGTCGATCTTGTTTTTCTTGAGGAGGAACTCGATGCCGCCGCAAAGTTTGTCGGACACTTTACGGCTGCGACCGATGATCTTGTCCCAGTCGAAGCTCAGGCCTTCGATCTTCATGCCGAACTCTGCGGCGCGATGAGCGACGGTGTGGTAAAGCTCGGCGTTCTTCAACAATGCCTTGGTGGGGATGCAACCCCAGTTCAAGCAGGTGCCGCCGGCGCGATCGCCTTCGACACAGGCGACTTTCTTGCCGAGTTGCGCAGCGCGGATGGCGCCGACATATCCGGCGGGGCCGCCGCCGATGACAATGAGATCGTAGTTCATGGGTGTGTAGAAGGGATAAGGGGTAAGTGAAAAGTTAAAAGGGGAAAGTCAGCTTCTTCGAGAGTCGCCGTGACTGCTCGGGGGAGCTTTAATGAACGGCGGCAGCGGGCCGAGGTTGCCGTCTCCGTAGACGGCTTGTTCGCGGATGGCGCTGGCGATGGCATGGGCCAGCTTATTGCGATAGCCGGAATTTGAAATAGCTTTTCCCTCGCGTGAATTGGAAATGTAGCCGCACTCGACCAGGATGCAGGGGATCATCGGATTTCGTGTGAGCCGGAGGCGGCGTCGCACGAGCCCGCGCGAGTTATGCTGATCGGCCACGGTGGAGAGTTGGCTCTGCACGCGCTTCGCGAGCGTGTAGCTGTCCACGCGCCACCAGTAAGTTTCCGGGCCGGCTAAGATCGATGCTGATTGGTTGAAATGGAGGCTGACGAGGATGCCGTCGGGATAGCGGTTCGCCAATCGCACTCGATCATCGAGATCGACAAACGCGTCTGAGTTGCGCGTCATGACGACGCGGAATCCACTGAGTTCGCTGCGCAGTCGTTTTGCCACGTCGAGTGTCAGTGCTTTTTCGGTGAGTCCGGTGCGTCGTGAACTGGCGCCGGAATCTTTTCCGCCGTGGCCGGCATCGACGATCACGGTGTTGAAACCGCGCGGGCCAGGGCGGTTGCCGTATTCGTTGAGGCCGGAATGGCTGCGACCAATGCCCCCTTGTGGCGGAGTTTCGCAGTTTGTAAGCAATGCGGCGACGACGGTCACAAAGATCGATGCGAAGGTGCTGCGTAGCGCGGACATCGTGTTGGAGAGCGGCGAAACACTACACCAGCATCAGCGCCGGATTCTCCAGGAGCATTTTCATTTCGCCGAGGAACTGCGCGCCGATGGCGCCATCCACGACGCGGTGGTCGCCACTGAGTCCAAGCCACATTCTTTGGCCAACGACAATCTGGCCCTTGTCGTCGACTACAGGACAAGTGCGGATGCTGCCGATGCTGATGATGGCGGCTTGCGGGGGATTGATGATGGCGGCGAAGTGATCGATGCCGGACGCGCCGAGATTGCTGACGGTGATGGTGCCCCCGGTGAATTCGTCGGGGCTGAGCTTTTTGTTCTTCGCGCGCGTGGCCAGATCTTTCACCGCCTGGCTGATTTCCAGGACGGTCTTCGTCTCGGCGGCTTTGATGACGGGTGTGACGAGCCCTTCGGGCAGGGCGATGGCCACGTTGAGGTTGACGCTCTTGAATTGCACGATGGAGTCGCCATCGAAGGATGAGTTCACGGCTGGAACGGTGCTGGCGGCACGGACGACGGCTTTGAGGATGAAGTCGTTGACGGAGTATTTGTTGCCGCTGGTTTTCAGGGACTGCTCGTTGATGTTCGCGCGGAAGGACATGAGCGGCGCGGCATCGATCTCCATCTGGAGGTAGAAATGCGGAATCTGCGTCTTGGAGGCGAGGAGGCGCTCGGCGATAATATTGCGCATGCCGGTCAGCGGGATGCGCTGGTCGTCAGGACCGGCGATGGGGCGGATGGCTGGCGATGAACGTGCAGGCAGTGGGCTGCCTGCGCCACTTGCGGGGGCGTCTTCCACATCAGCGCGAATGATTCTTCCGCCGGGGCCAGTGCCGGTGAGTCGGGATAATTCCACGCCGAGTTCCATGGCGACTTTTCTCGCGAGCGGCGAGGCTTTGACGCGAGCGCCGTTGGATGATGAGGCGCGACTGCGTGGCGCGGGTGCGGTGGGAAGGGCGACACCGGTCGCGGCAGGGCGTCGGGCGGCTGATGATCCGGTGGCTGACTTTGTTGATGGAGCAGTAGCCGGGACTGGGGCCAAGTCTTCGTTGGCTTTGACGAATGCCGTGAGATCTGCTGGGGCGGCTTCGCCTTTATCGAGGATCACGGCAACTCCTGCGCCGAGCGCCACTTTGCTGCCTTCTTTGAGCAGGAGCTTGTGGACGATGCCGGCATCGAAGGTCTGCATTTCCATCGTGGCCTTATCAGTTTCGATGTCGGCCACGGAACGGCCGATGTCCACGGTGTCGCCCTCTTTGACCAACCACTTTATGAGGGTGCCCTCGGTCATGGTGTCGCTGAGTTTGGGCATTTTGATGAGCTTGGGCATGACGGAAAATTCTTGGACGGGATTAACAAGATTTACATGAGGGAACTAACAAATTTCTAGCGCGCGGGCCACGACGACTTCCGGGGTGGGGTTCTGGATTTTTTCGATGGGCGGGCTGTAGAATGCGGGTGCGTCCAGCGAGTTCACACGGAGCACGGGCGCATCAAGTTCGTCAAAGCAGTGTTGCTGAACCATGGCGGCAATCTGGGAACCGATGGAGCCAAAGGGTTTGTTCTCGTCGACACAGATGAGACGATGCGTTTTGCGCACGGAATTGTAAATGGTTTCCTCGTCGAGGGGACGGATGCTGCGGAGATCGACGACTTCCGCGCTGATGCCGTGCTCGCTTTGCAGAATTTCCGCAGCCTTCAGGCAGGTTAGCACGGCGCGCCCATGACAGACGAGCGTAAGGTCGCTGCCTTCACGTTTGATGTCGGCAACACCCAGAGGAATGACGAGCTCGCCCTCGGGTAGTTCGCTGTTGTCCGGCACGTCCCATTCCTCGCCGTAGAGCAGGGTGTTCTCCATGAACATCACGGGATCGTTGTCGCGGATCGCGGATTTCATGAGGCCCTTGGCGTCGTAGGCATTGCAGGGCACGACGCATTTCATGCCGGGGAACTGGGCAATGACACTTTCCGGGGTGTGCGAGTGAGTGGCGCCGACGTTGGTGCCGCTGTTGGCCGGACCGCGAATGACGATTGGGCAATTAATTAATCCGCCAGACATGTAGCGCACCATGCCGGCGTTGTTGATGATCTGGTCCCAAGCGACGGTGTAGAAGCTCCAGAACATGAGTTCCATGACTGGCCGCACGCCGAGCATGGAGGCGCCGACGCCCATGCCGATGAAGCCGGCTTCGCTGATGGGCGTGTCCATGACACGTTTGTCGCCCCACTTGGCCCAGAGTCCTTCGGTGACTTTGTAAGCGCCGTTGTATTGCGCGACTTCTTCGCCCATGAGCATGACCATGGGATCGCGCGCGAGTTCCTCATCAAAGGCTTCGCGAAGGGCGTGGCGGTAGGAAAGTCGGCGCATGGAATCAGTATCTCAGTAGTTAGTAAATCAGTTGGCAGTGGAGCTTAGTCGTTGAAGAAATGCCGCCCGGTCTGGCCCGACTCGGTCTTTTGATCCACTTCCCAATAAACAGCGTCAAAGATTTCAGCGGGCTCAGGGAAGGGGCTTTGCGCAGCGAATTTCGCGGCGGCTTCCGCCTCGGCGATGGCCGCCTGATCAATCGTGGCAGCGGCGGCTTCGTCAAGTGTGCCATCGCGCAGCAGGTGAGACTTGAAGATTCCGACGGGGTCGTGTTCGCGTTCGTAGCGCTCGACTTCCTCCTTGGTGCGATACTTAAACAGATTGGCGTCAGACACGGAGTGCCCCTGGTAGCGATAAGTGGAAATTTCCAGCAGCATCGGTTTGCTCTCGTGGCGCGCGCGCTCGAGGGCCTCGTGAACCTGGGCTCGGATTTCGTAAAGATCCTCGCCGTTGAGTTGTTTCCAGGCCATGCCGTAGGCGACGGCGCGTTCGGCGAGGCAGCCGGGGTAGGCGCTGGAGCGCTTCTGGCTGGTGCCCATCGAATAGCCGTTGTTCTCGATGATAAACACGACGGGTAATTCAAAGAGGGCGGCGAGATTCAGGCTCTCGTGGAACGAGCCTTGGTTGACCGCGCCATCGCCGAGAAAACACATGGCCGCGCCCTTGAGTCCTTTGTATTTTAAGCCAAATGCGAGTCCGGTGCCGAGCGGGGTCTGACCAGCGACGATGCCGTGTCCTCCCCAGTAGTTCTTATCCGGTGCGAAGTAGTGCATGGAGCCGCCCTTGCCCTTGGAGCAACCGGTGCGCTTGCCAAAAAGTTCCGCCATGCAGGCGTTCATATCCATTCCTACAGCTAATGCATGTCCATGATCACGATAAGCTGTAATAATATGGTCGTTCTCGCCCATGAGCGACACGCAGCCTACAGCGACAGCTTCCTGGCCGATATAGAGGTGGAGGAAGCCCCCCATCTTGCCCGCGTTGTAATACTTCAGTGATATCTGCTCGAAGCGCCGGATGCGACATAGATCGCGGTAGAGCGCACGTTTTTTCTCCACAGACAACGAACTGTTGACG
>JANNQW010000197.1:0-2585 GCA_031400955.1 Verrucomicrobiota bacterium | reverse complement strand
TCGCGAAGGTCAGATGCTCAGCCTTGAAGCGGCCACCGCACTGGCTCTTGGCACTGCCTGAGGTGCAAGCTCAGCCTTTGGCCCGCTCCAGTGCGCGGGTCCATCCCGTGAGTAAATTTTTTCGCGCCGCTTCTTTGATCGCCGGTTTGAAAACGCGATCCACCTGCCATTGCAGGGCGATTTCTTTTTGATCTTTCCAGTAGCCAACCGCAAGCCCGGCGAGATACGCAGCACCAAGAGCGGTGGTTTCCGTGACACGCGGGCGCACCACGGGACAACCGAGGAGGTCGGCTTGGAATTGCATCAATAAATTGTTGGCGCAGGCGCCGCCATCAACGCGAAGCTCCTTCAGGCGGATTTTCGAATCGGCTTCCATCGCCCGGAGCACATCTGCGACTTGATAAGCGATTCCTTCCAATGCGGCGCGGGCAATGTGCGCGCGACCGGTGCCGCGCGTGAGGCCGACGATGATGCCACGAGCATGCTGATCCCAGTGCGGCGCGCCCAGTCCGGCGAAAGCGGGAACAAGATACACACCGCCGGCGTCAGGAACTTGCGCAGCCAGTGCTTCGACTTCGCGCGAAGACTGGATGATGCCCAGTCCATCGCGCAACCACTGCACCACGGCACCGGCGATGAAGATGCTGCCTTCCAGCGCATATTCGGTGCGCTTGCCGATGCGCCAGGCTACTGTTGTGAGAAGTTTATTCTTCGAGGTCATCGGCTTGGTGCCTGTGTTCATCAACATAAAGCAGCCGGTGCCGTAGGTGTTTTTCACCATGCCGGGATTGGAGCAGGCCTGCCCGAAAAGCGCAGCCTGCTGGTCGCCCGCGATGCCGGCGATGGGGATGGCCGCTCCGCCGGGAAGTTTAGTTTCACCGTAAACCTCGCTGGAGGAGCGGATCTCCGGCAGCATCGAGCGCGGCACACCGAAAATTTTGAGCAGCTCCGTGTCCCACTCGCCCGTGTGGATGTTGCAGAGCATGGTGCGCGAGGCATTGCTTAGATCGGTGACGTGGCATTTGCCATTAGTGAGGTTCCAGACCAGCCAGGAATCGATGGTGCCGAACGCGAGCTTGCCAGCTTTAGCCTTCGCCATTGCGCCGGGCACGTTGTGGAGAATCCATTGGAGCTTGGTGGCGGAAAAATAGGCGTCGATGACGAGTCCGGTTTTCTTGCGGATGACATTCTCCAAGCCCCGCTTCTTCAGCTTGTCGCACTCGGCGGCGGTGCGGCGGTCCTGCCACACGATGGCGTTGCAGATGGCTTTGCCGGTCTTGCGATCCCAGACCACGGTGGTTTCGCGTTGATTGGTGATGCCGATGGCTGCGATGTCCGACGGCATCAGTCGCGCTTTCACCAATGCCTCTGAGGCGACTCGCGCTTGCGTGAGCCAGATTTCTTCCGGGTCATGCTCCACCCAGCCGGGCTTGGGAAATATTTGCTGGAACTCCTGTTGCGCCACTGAGACGACCGACCCGTAGTGATCAAACACGATGGCACGCGAGCTGGTCGTGCCTTGGTCGAGAGACAGGATGTATTTCATGCGGCGCGGCGAACGTAATAAAGAATACCAAAGACGGGGGTGTGGCGTCCATCGTAAACTGAATGAAACAGCCTGTGCCTTTGAACTTCCCCATTTTGAGTCTAAACATCTTCCACGCCATGCCCGAGCCCAAACATACCAACGCCCTCGTTCACGAGAAATCGCCCTACCTTCTCCAGCACGCGCATAATCCGGTCAACTGGATGCCATGGGGTGAAGCCGCGTTTGAAAAGGCGCGCAACGAGAACAAGCCCATCTTCCTCTCGGTCGGCTACTCCACCTGCCACTGGTGCCACGTGATGGAGCATGAGTCGTTCGAGAGCGAGGAGACGGCGAAAATTCTCAACAAAAATTTTATCAGCGTGAAGGTGGATCGCGAGGAGCGGCCCGATGTTGATCTGACATACATGACCTACGTGCAGGCTTCGAGCGGTCACGGCGGCTGGCCTATGAGCGTGTTTCTGACGCCGGAGTTGAAGCCATTTTTCGGTGGCACTTATTTTCCACCGGAAGACAAATATGGCCGGATAGGATTCAAGTCACTGCTCGGCGAGATCACCAAGGTCTGGGAGAAGGACGCCGGGGGCATCCGCGAGAAAAGCGCGGCGGCGCTGGCTCAGTTGCAAGAACACATCAGCGACGAACAGAAGCAGCACGAAGCGACGTTGGATACGGTATTGAAGAAGGCTTACGACGACACTGCGAGTCAGTTCGATTATCACGAGGGCGGCTTCAGCGGTTCGCCCAAGTTCCCGCGCCCGGTCGTGCTGCTGATGTTGTGGCGTTTGAAGAAGTGGCTCGAGTTGAAAAAGGAGGATCACGATTCCGGCTGGAGCGAGACGATGGTGAAAACCACGCTGACCCAGATGGCGTTCGGCGGCATTCGCGATCATCTCGGCGGCGGTTTTCATCGTTACTCCGTGGACGCCTTCTGGCATGTGCCGCATTACGAAAAAATGCTCTACGACCAGGCGCAGCTCGCGGTGGCTTATCTCGAGGGTTTCCAAAATACCGGCATCGAGTTCTTTGCCGAGATCGC
>JANNQW010000196.1:0-4827 GCA_031400955.1 Verrucomicrobiota bacterium | reverse complement strand
GGGCCGGAAGGAATCCCCGTGCTGCTTGAATTCATCGATCCCACGACCGGTAAGTCGAAAAAGTTAATGATCGTTCGCAGGAAGCTCGAGATGGGAAATTGAATAGCCGGAAAAAGCGAATGTAGGCGAAAACAGGATTATGATTCAATGAATGAGAAGCCCGCAGCTTGATTCGTCATCGAATCCGTTATACGCACGCAGTCATGTCTGAAGCCACTGCCCTGCTGCAACAATACCTCGCTCAACTTGCCGCACGCAGTGTCACTCATGTGCCGCTGACTGCCAGGGCACTCCCCTATCTCAATCGTGCCGCGATCTCTCCCAAAGCAGTGGCGACCACCCCGGCACCCTCATCAGTCACACCATCGCGCAAGTCAGACCGCCTCGCCATCCTGGCCGCTGAGGCAGCGAAGAGCCAGGCCTGTCGCGCCCTCGGCACCCTGCGCGACACGATGGTCTTTGCTACTGGCAGTGCCGACGCTGAGTTGATGTTCATCGGCGAAGCACCCGGCGCGGAAGAAGAAAAAAAATGCGAACCCTTTGTCGGGCCTGCTGGGCAACTGCTCACCAAGATCATCCAAGCCGCGGGATTCAAGCGCAGCGAAGTTTACATTTCCAACGTCTGCAAGTTTCGACCGGTCGTGGATGACGGTCAGCCTCAAGGCAATCGCAACCGCTCGCCTACGCCGGTGGAAATATCCGCCTGCCTGCCATTCATCACGGAAGAAATCCGCATTATTCAACCGCGGGCAATCATCGCGCTGGGCTCCATCGTCAGCAACAGTCTCGGCATCAATGGTTCCATCGCGGATCTTCGCGGACAGTTTCATGAATTCCAAGGCATACCGGTCATGGTCACCCACAATCCATCCCATCTCCTTCAATGCGGTCAGGATCATGACGGCGTTAAAGAAAAACGCCTTGTCTGGGAAGACCTTCTTCAAGTGTTGAAGCACCTCGGGCGACCCGTCACCGCTAAGCAGCGCGCCTATTTTACCAATGCATCATCCTGATGACATTCGCGGCCTTCAGCTTTTCCGCTGCCGTTTCGCAGCCGTTTCGTAGGCTTGTAAGATTCGGCCGCGATAGTGGTCCCAAGTGAACAGCCGCTCCACCCGCAGTCGCGCGCGTAATCCTCGCGCGTGAAGTTCATCCGGCTGCGCCTCAGCTTGCCTGAGTGCCGCGATGATGGCCTCCGAATCATTGGGCGGAATCAACCATCCAGTCTCGCCATCAACAATCGCGTCCCCGGATTCGCGAGTGGCGATCAGCGGCAATCCGCACGCCGCCGCCTCGATCGTTACCTTGGCGAAGCCTTCGCATTCGCTGGGAAAGACAAATACGGAGGCTCGCCGAAGTTCATCCTGCACGCTAGCACTGAAGCCGGCCAGCCTGACATTGGAGGTGGCCAGTTCAGTAAGTGCGGGCTTGATTTCATCGTGCACGGTTCCCACAAGCACGAGTTCGGCATTCTTGAGCGCCAATTTCTTCCAGGCTGCCAGCAGATGATGCACCCCCTTGCGACGAATCACGGCACCGACGAACACCGCCCGAAATTTGTCGGGTGGTGAACTGGCTGGCCGATAGCGCTCCATATCCACTCCGCGCCCAACGTAGTGAAGTTTATGTTCCGGAATGCCAGCCGCGAGAAAAGTCTCTGCGGACTTGAGCGACGGCATGAGCAGCACGTCAGCCAGGTCATACTCGGTCAGTTGCTGCGATCGGGTGGCAGGCAGATGCTTTCGCCAGTCCCTCCAGCCACGATCAGACAGGCGCACTTCACGCTCACTCTTCGTCTCCGCCTGTTTGGCCACTCCCTTGTTGCGGTGCCAGGTGGGCACGTCAATGACCGAGGGAATCCCCCGCAACCGCGCCTCGACCAGACATCTGAAACTATCCCCGCTCCAGCCATGAAAAAAATCATAATTCCCCCGTCGCAAAGCCAGGGAGGCGGCATGGTCGAGCGCCAATTTTTTTGCCGCGTAATAATCGCGACTGCCCAAACATGACAGAAGCCGCACAGGATGATACTGAAGCGACTTCACGAGCTGGCGGGGAATCTCCTGCTGACGGTTTGCATAACAGAGCGCCCGCGAAAGAAAGCCCGCACGATGTGCCGCCAACACGCCCTCGAGCGCTGTCGTATCCAGACCACTTCCGCCCAGGCCGGAGCTGGTGGCATACAGCAGTGCGCGAGGCATTTCACCGCGTCCGGGCACTTCGGTAGGAACAGTGATTTCGATCATCAATAAATAGCTTGCTAACCCGTGACTGATCGGCTTCTGGCCGCAGGCATCAATGTCGTTTCATAACTCTCGAAGGCGTTACGCCTCCGTGGCGAGACTGCGATCATCCTTCCCAACAGCAAAGCCGGATTCACAGTTTGCGAAACTTTTTTGTGTTTCGCATTTTATCTTTTGCCTCCAAGGCACTCTCCTTCGCCTTATCGTAATCGCTCCGGGCCTGGGGCTTCCCCTGAGTGCTGGTGATCACATAATAAATGCAAAAAAAGCTCAGCCCAAGCAGCAACGAAAACGCCACATAGCCTGCAATGGAAAGATTATGCTGCTGCCGATGACGCTGCGAGCGGGAGGTATTCAGGCCTGTCCGGCCGAATAGCGCCATCCACCACATGCGCCAGTTTTTCGGATCCCGCGCCGTCATCATCGCCCAGACCGCAAGAAAAATTGAGATGATGCCGAGGATGGCCATCGCCACTGGCGAATCATAGGATAAATTCACAGGCGGGATGATAAATGGTATTTCATGCACCGCAACTTCATCATTGCTTGCCAGACCAGCCCATTCGCAAGTGGTTGCCTTTCTCCGTCTTCCGCGCTAAACCCGCTCCATGCGTTTTGCGATCTGTCATGAACACTGGGGCAACGCCCCATTTGAAAAAGTATGCGAGGACGCTGCGGAATGCGGCTACCAGGGACTGGAACTGGCGCCCTTTGCCTTGAAGGACGATCCACGGGAACTCACCCTGGCAGACGCCGCGCGACTGGTTCGGGTCGCGCATTCATTCGGCCTGGAGATCATCGGCCTGCACTGGCTGCTGACCAAGCCCGCCTGGCTTCACATCACCACGCCCGATGCCCTGCTCCGAACTGAGACGGCGAAATTCGCCCAGCATCTCGCTCGGTTTTGCGGTGTGCTCGGCGGGAAGGTCATGGTCTGGGGCAGCCCGAAGGCGCGCAATCTTCTGCCGGACTGGGACCGCGCCGAAGCCACCAAACGCGCAGCTGAACTCATGCACGCCATCGCGGAGATCTCCGGACAAAACGGAGTGACAATTGCGATGGAACCGCTCGGGAAAAAGGAAACGAACTGGATGAACACTGCTGCCGAGGGTATAGCCTTTTGCAAAGCCGTGGATCATCCCGCGTGCAAACTGCATCTCGATGTGAAAGCCATGAGCGACGAAGAAAAATCCATTCCTGACATTATTCGCGACAGCAGAGAATGGTTCGTCCACTTCCACACCAACGATCCCAATCTCCTGGGTCCCGGCATGGGTGAAGTAAAATACGAACCCATCATCGCCGCACTGCGTGAAGTGAATTACGACGGCTGGCTAAGCACGGAAGTCTTCGACTATTCACGCGGGCCGCGCGAAATCGCGGAACGGAGCATCGGATATCTCAAACGTGTCATGTCGATTAATTCATGAAAATCACCTTCCACGGCGCGGCCGGCACCACCACCGGCTCCCAACATCTCATCGAAGTCAACGGTCGCCGCATCCTGCTCGACTGCGGCTTGTATCAGGGACGGAGACAGGATGCATTCCAGCGCAACCGGACCTTTCCGTTCGATGCCGCGTCGATTGACGCTGTGGTGCTCTCCCACGCGCACATCGATCACAGTGGGAATTTGCCCAATCTGGTAAAGCAGGGCTTCCACGGAAACATCTACACAACCGATGCCACGCGCGATCTGTGCACCATCATGCTGCCGGACTCGGCGCACATCCAGAATGCCGATGTGGAATATCTCAACCGCAAACGCGCCAAAAACAACGAAGCGCCACTGGAGCCATGTTACGACGCCATTGATGCGGAGAAATGCCTCCGTCAATTTGTCACCTTCGGTTACGAGCGTCCGATGCCAGTGGCCGATGGCGTGACCGTCACCTTCCTCGACGCCGGACACCTGCTCGGCTCTGCGCAGGTGATGCTCGACATCACCGATCGCGATACCGGCAAGAAGTCGCGCCTGCTTTTCTCCGGCGACGTGGGTCGGCCCAATAATGATTTACTCAATGCCACCGCGCCCTGCGACGGCGTGGACTTCCTCATCATGGAGAGCACCTACGGGGGCCGTCATCATGAATCCGGCACCGACGCCTCTGATCACATCTGCCGCATCATCAACGAAGCCATCAAACGCCGCGGCAAGGTGCTGATTCCCGCCTTTGCCGTGGAGCGCACCCAACAGCTTCTTTTTGCGCTGCACCAATTACGCGAGTCGCAGTGCATCCCAGCACTACCCGTCTTCGTGGACAGTCCCCTGGCCGTGAGCGCCACCGAAGTCTTCCGCCTCCATCCGGAATGCTTCAACCCCGGTGTTTACCAGCATCTCTTCGATCGCGAGAATCCCTTCGGCTTCGATGGCCTGCGTCTGGTGCGCGACGTGAACGAATCCAAACGCATCAACGATCTGACGCAGCCCGCTGTCATCATCTCCGCCAGCGGCATGTGCGAGTCCGGGCGCATCCTCCATCACCTGCGCAACAACATCGAGAAACCGGAAACAACCCTCCTGTTTGTCGGCTACTGCGCAGAGCACACGCTCGGTGCCAAGTTGCGCTCGGGCGCGAAATCC
>JANNQW010000195.1:0-4216 GCA_031400955.1 Verrucomicrobiota bacterium | reverse complement strand
GGGAAACCTCGCCTCGCAAGTGAGTTGAATCCCTCCGCGCGATCCGAACTCGCCGCGCACTAGCACCTGCTTCGGCGCACAGGCCTTGACGAGATCATCGAGGATGCGGTTCACAATAGCTTCATTAAAAGACGGAAAATTTCGATACGATGCAAGATAGAACTTCAGTGATTTCGTTTCAATGCAGTGCTTGTCCGGCACATAGACGATCTCAATGTGCGCGCAGTCGGGCTGCCCGGTGACAGGGCAAATAGAAGAAAACTCCGACGCGGTCAGCGTAATTCGGTAGTTACGCCCCTGCGTGCGGTTCGGAAAAGTTTCCAGCTTGGCGTCGTCCGGGGACTGCGGCAGCTTGTTCTCGGAACGTCCGAGCAGGGTTAGTTTTTTATCGCTCATGCCTACTCGTAGCCTAGAACCGCCCCGCGAGCAATTCACGCTGGTAAATGAGCTCCTTGGGCATGGAGTCGTAAAGATCGAGATACAGCTCACCGGCATTCAGCAAGTCCTGCCGGAATTCCTTCATATCCACACGCATCAAGGCATCAAACTTCTCCGGCGTCATGTGGTCGAGCCCGTTCATGTTGATCTCATCATAGCGCGGCATCCAGCCGATCTGAGTTTCATGGCCCTTGCCCCGGCCGCGACAACGGTTCACGATCCATTCCAGCACGCGCATGTTTTCACCGAAGCCGGGCCAGAGAAATTTCCCGTCCGCGTTTTTGCGAAACCAGTTCACGTGAAACACACGCGGCACTTCATTGATGAGCCGCCGCATCAGGAGCCAGTGCTTGAAGTAGTCGCCCATGTTGTAGCCGCAGAAGGGCAGCATCGCCATCGGATCACGACGCACCTGGCCAATGGTGCCTGCGGCGGCAGCGGTCATCTCGCTGCCCATGGTCGCGCCCAGGAAAACCCCATGAGCCCAATTGAACGACTGAAACACAAGCGGCATCGTCGTGGCGCGACGGCCACCGAAGATGATGGCGTCAACCGGCACGCCCTCGGGTTTTTCCCAGTCGGGATCAATCGTCGGACACTGCGATGCAGGCGCGGTGAAGCGCGAGTTCGCATGAGCGGCTTTGCGTCCGCAATCCGGCGTCCAGTCCTGGCCAGTCCAGTCCATCAGATGTGCTGGCGCTTCGCCGAGCCCCTCCCACCAAACATCACCGTCATCAGTCAGCGCGACGTTGGTAAAGATCGCGTTCGATCGCATGGTCGCCATCGCGTTGGGATTGCTCTGCCATGAAGTGCCGGGCGCGACGCCGAAGTAACCCGCCTCGGGATTCACCGCGTGCAGGCGTCCATCTGCACCGGGACGCAGCCACGCGATGTCATCTCCCACCGTGGTCACTTTCCAGCCCTCATAACCTGCTGGCGGAACCAGCATGGCGAAATTTGTTTTCCCACATGCGCTCGGAAACGCGGCGACAACGTAAGTTTTCTTTCCATCGGGCGATTCCACGCCACTGATCAGCATATGCTCTGCCATCCAGCCTTCGTCGCGGCCCATGACGCTGGCGATGCGCAAGGCGAGACATTTTTTTCCCAGCAAGGCATTCCCGCCGTAGCCGCTGCCGTAGGACATGATGCAGCGTTCATCGGGGAAGTGGGCGATGTATTTTTCTGTGTTGCATGGCCACGGCACATCTTTTTCACCAGGTGCGAGCGGTTTGCCGACACTGTGCAAACACGGGATGAAAGCACCGTCCTCGCCGAGTTCATCCAGCACGGCCGCACCCATGCGCGTCATGATTTTCATACTCACGGCGACGTAAGGCGAGTCCGTGATCTGCACGCCGATGACGCTGAACTTCGATCCCAGCGGTCCCATGCAAAACGGCACGACATACATCGTGCGGCCCCGCATCGAACCCCGGAAGAGGCCCTTGAGTTTGGCCTTCATTTCATTCGGTTCGCACCAGTTGTTCGATGGGCCGGCATCCACTTTCCGTTGTGAGCAGATGAACGTGCGGTCCTCCACTCGGGCCACGTCGTTGGGATCGCTCCAGGCGAGAAAACTGTTCGGGCGCTTTTCCGGATTGAGCCTGCGAAAGGTTCCTGCGCGCACGAGTTCGTCGCACAGATCGCTCCATTCCGCATCACTGCCGTTGCACCACCGGAGGCGATCGGGTTGCAGAAGCGCGGTGGATTCCTCCACCCATTGCAGGAGCTGTTGATGACGGGTCATGATCATGAAAGAAAAATGATGACGGATTCTAGCCAGCAAAGCGAGAAAGGAAAGGCGGTGCTTGGTGCTGAATGCGCAGGACTTGCGCCAATATCGCGGGAAAGATGACGGTTGCACCCGGCCCGGTGCGGCGGAGACTGCGCGCCGTGACTTCCAACCGCCACCTCCAGTTTCTCATCATTTTCCTGACGATTTTGCTGAGCACAATCGGTTTTGGCGTCTGCATCCCGGTGCTGCCGCTCTATGCGGAGAAATTTGGCGCCAGCGAGTTCGTCAACGGCCTGCTCACCGGCGTGTTCTCACTCATGGTCATGATTGCTTCGCCTCTCTGGGGCATGTTGTCCGACCGGATCGGCCGCCGGCCCGTTCTCATCATCAGCATCCTGGGTTCAGCCGTCGGCTATTTCATCATGGGCTGGGCGGGCTCGCTGGGCTGGCTCTTCGTGGCGCGGATCATCGACGGCGCCAGCGGCGGCAACGTGGCCACAGCGCAGGCTTACATCGCCGACATCACCAAGCCAGAGGAACGATCCAAGGCCATGGGCATGATCGGCGCTGCCTTCGGACTCGGTTTCATCATCGGCCCCGTCATTGGCGGCATCATGGCCCAATGGACGGTTCACACGACCATCGCAGGCATCTCGATCAACATCCCGGAAGGTCACATGCCCTTCTATTTTGTCGGCGTGCTCTGCATCATCAATGCCGTCATGGTTTACACGTCGCTGCCAGAGAGCCTCACGGAGGGTCGCCGCGCCCAGGCTCACACGGAGCAGCCGGTCAGCGAACTGCTCAACCATTCCGACGGCCCCGTCTACATCACGGTGGCGACATCGTATTTTGTCTGTCTGGCCGCGTTCTCCATCATGACCGCCGTCTTCTCACTCTTTGGCCAGGAGCGTTTCGGGCTCGATGAAAGACATATCGGCTACATCATGGCCGTGATTGGATTGATCGGAGTCATCATGCAGGGCGGCGTCCTGCGGCGCATCCTGCCCATCTTCGGCGAGGTCAAGCTGGCGCGCGCCGGATTCGTCCTGCTGCTGATCAGCTTCATCCTTCTGCCGCTCACCAGCGGCATGTATTCCCTCGTGGCGGTGAGCTGTCTCATCGCACTGGGCAACAGCCTGACGCAGCCCACGCTCAACGGCCTGGCCTCGCGCAGCGTGGAAGCTGCCTGGCAGGGACGGGCCATGGGTCTGCTGCAATCCGCCGCAAGCCTCGGTCGCGGCATCGGTCCCATTCTCGGCGGCTGGCTGCTGGGAATGGATCGCGGCAATCCTGCAAACTATGGCCGCACCCCTTTCTGGGTGGCCGCGTTTCTCATGGTTGTCACGCTGTTCCTCGGTGCCGGACTGCGTGCACCAAGCCGGGGCGCAGGCGCTGTACAGCGCGGCGAAGCGGATACGGAACCCGCTGCGGAGATATGAGAGGAGCGCGGACACTCTTGTCCGCAATTTAAAATACCTGAAGCGGACAGGAGTGTCCGCGCTCCTTCACTTCACGGCCGCATACACGCGATGCACATCGGAATGCTCGTCAAGCGCCTGGAGAAATTTCGTGACTTCATCGCGCTGGGATTCGGTCAATTCGGGATACTCTTTCGCATGATAGGCCAGCTCCGAGGTCGTAATGGTCCAGCCCGCAGCTTTCAGAGCCTTGGACACGATGTCGAGCTTTGTCTTGTCACAATAAAATCGGGCCCCGATGTGACCCGCGCCCTCATCATCTTCGGCATCCAAAGATTCGACGTTGTCCGCGTCCGCTTCCAATGCGGCGGTTTCAATGTCGAGGGTCTTGTCAGGATGCGTGGCCTCGATCAAACCCCCATGCTCGAACATCCAGCCGACCGAGCCCGGCGTGCCCAAGTTACCGGCCTTGAAAATCATCTTAATTTCGTTCGCCGTGCGGTTGTTGTTGTCCGTCAGGCAATCAACGATCACAGGCACGCGGTGCGGCGTGAAGCCTTCATAGACGACGGTGTGATACTGCACCGCGTCGGCTCCAGTGCCGGAACCCTTGGCGACC
>JANNQW010000194.1:0-6293 GCA_031400955.1 Verrucomicrobiota bacterium | reverse complement strand
TGCTCGACGAACGCCGCGCACCGCCCGCGATCACAAACAATGACGGAAAAGATTTTGTGCCGACGCACAAGTGGGTCGTATTCGGCCATCATTTCGCAGCCATCGCGGGACCGGGACCGCTGGTGGGACCGGTGCTGGCGGCGCAATTCGGCTATCTGCCGGGGATGCTGTGGATCCTGATCGGAGCCACGCTTGGCGGCGGGGTGCATGACGCGGTGGTGCTGTTCGCTTCGATGCGGCGCGGCGGCAAATCACTTGGCCAGATGCTCAAGGAAGAAATTAATCCCGTCATCGGGACGCTGGCGATGATCAGTTTGCTGGCGATCATGACTATCTTGCTCGCGGTGCTGGGACTGGTGGTGGTCAACGCCCTCGACGACAGCCCTTGGGGTCTCTTCACCATCGCAGCGACAATCCCCTTGGCATTACTCATGGGCTGCGCCCTGCGCTACACAAAAGCTGGTATCACCAGCGTGAGCGTAGCCGGAGTCGTTGGATTACTACTGGCGGTGTGGGGTGGAAAATATCTCAAGGAATGGGGCCTGGAGGATGCCTTCACACTGCAAGGCACATCACTCGCTTGGAGCATCATGATCTATGGCTTCGCCGCGTCCGTGCTGCCAGTGTGGCTCCTGCTCGCGCCGCGCGATTACCTGAGCACGTTCATGAAGCTGGGCACGGTTGCTGTGCTCGGACTGGTGATCATCTATGTAGCGCCGATGCTGCAGATGCCGAAGCTCACGAACTTCATTCATGGCGGCGGCTTGATCGTGCCGGGTCCAGTGTTCCCATTTGTATGCATCACGATTGCCTGCGGCGCTGTGTCAGGATTTCACTCGCTCATCTCCTCCGGCACCACGCCTAAACTCTTAGACAATGAGAAGGCCATTCGCGTCGTTGGTTACGGTGCCATGATCACAGAGATGCTCGTGGCTTTACTCGCGCTCGTGTCCGCGTGCGCGCTGGAACCCGGCCAGTATTTCGCAATCAACAGCGCAAAAGGCTCCGAACCCGCCGCAGTCGTCGCCAAGGTCACGACAGCCGGCTTCCCCGTCACCGAGGCTAGCATGGCAACGCTCGCGGCCGAACTCGGTGAGAAGACCATGTTTGGGCGGGCCGGCGGTGCACCAACATTCGCGGTGAGTCTCGCACACATGTTCTCACGAGTGTTCCCCGGCGAGGGCATGATGAGTTTATGGTATCACTTCGCGATCATGTTCGAGGCCTTGTTCATTCTCACGACCTTGGATGCAGGCACGCGCGTGGGACGATTCATTCTGCAAGATCTGCTGGGGCAAGTCTGGAAGCCGCTAGGGAATACGAGTTCATGGTTCAGCAATATCTTTTGCAGCTCGCTGATCGTGTCTGCCTGGGGCTGGTTCATGTATCAGGGCGTGGTCGATGAAAACGGCGGCATCAAAAGTCTCTGGCCGCTTTTCGGCGTGGCCAATCAGCTGCTCGCGGTCATCGCTTTCGCGCTCGGCACCACCGTCCTCATCAAGATGAATCGCGTGCGCTATATCTGGACCACGCTGATTCCGTTGATCTATCTGCTCACGGTCACGCTCAGCGCGGGGCTGATGCTCATCTTTAATGAAAAGTTCGGCTTCCTCGCGCAAGCCGCTAATTTGGAAAAACAAATCACTGCAGGCGCCCAGGGTGTCGCGCTCTCGGTGCTGCACAAGAAACTCTTCAATCAGTATCTCGACGCTGGCGTCGCCAGTCTCTTCCTCGTTCTAGTGGTCAGCATCGTCATCGGCTGTGTCTATGAATGGATCAAAATCCTGCGGGGAACCAAAAAAGCCGAACTGCAGGAAAGCCCGTATGTGGCGTTACCGGATGCGACTTGAATTCACGATCCACCCGCTGCCACATCGCGATTAACCGGCCGCATAGCGAAGCTGCGGCGCGCAATCTAGCCCAGTCGGAAGAGTCTTGAATCATGCCGCGCCGTGAAATAACCCACGTAAATTGGTTCAAATTTTAATTGATATTAACAATTTATATAATTAAAATAACGTTATGTTTTGCCGGTTCCTCCTTGTGTGCGCCATCGGGTTCATGACCGACCCAATCAGTGGCGCCCCAACAACGAGCACTAAGCCGAAAAAAGAATCTGTAGCCAAAGAGAAAAAAACGGAAGCAGCGACCGACTCACACAAGGTCAAACGAGGTGAAACCCTCTGGGGTATCGCAAGACTCCACGGCATCAGCGTAGGCGACATCATGGATCTCAACCACCTCAGCGACTCCACGTTGCGCGACGGTCAAATCCTGAAAATTCCCCGGCCCGGATCTGATCCAGCCCTCTCACCGACGAAGGCCACCACCCACCTCATTGCTAAAGGAGAAACCTTCCGCAGCATCGCCCGCAAATACGGCCTCACGCAGGAAGACTTGGAACGCGCCAATCCAAAAATCAATTCCACTGCACCAAAAGCCGGCTCGAAACTAAATATTCCCGCAACCGTGACCGTCACAGAGAAGAACAACTCTGAAACCATCAAAACGAAGTCGTCGGGAACCACGCACACCGTCACCGAGACCGACACCTTCTACACGATCGCCAAAAAACATGGCAGCACCGAAGCTGCGATCGCCGCCGAAAATCCCGGCGTAAACCCCAACCGCTTGCGCCCCGGCAGCAAGCTCAGTATCCCACCGCGCCCCTCCCTCACAAAAAAGAACGATGAAGAAGCGGTCCCGACCATAAAGAATAAACCCTCCAGTGGCGTCGCGATTAAAAAAACCGATGCGGTCACAATTCCCGACGAACCCGCAGACGATGCAAAACACGTAGAGGAACTGAAACCAAAAACCCGGCGCTACGTCGTAAGCGCCGACGAAACACCGCAAACGATCAGCGAAGCCTTCGATATTTCCGTCAAGCAGCTCTACGAAATGAACGGACTCGAATCCGGCTCGCCCATGAAAGCAGGACTGGAAATTCAGGTTCCACCCTTTTCCAACAAAGCTCCATAGTTTATCCGCGGAGCAGATTGCGACTTCAGTCCAACACCTCAAGCGCAAACAAAAATCGTGATGCATTGCGAGCAGTTGGATGCTAAGCGTTGCCATGCGGTGTTCGATATTTAACAGGCTGCTGCTAATAACGCTATTTTATGGAAGCATGGGTTCACTCCTATGCGCCCGTGAATGGATGGACATCGCAGGCCGGACGCTCGAAGGCGAGATGCTTGGCATTGAGAGGAAGAACGTAGTGGTACTTCTCCAGAACAAGCAGCGTGTTTCCCTGCCAATGGCCAAACTTAGCCCTGCAGACCAAGCATGGACAAATACATGGTCGAAAGACAAATCACCCGGGCAGCGCCTGCCCATGCCGCTCTGGCCAGAGAACGTGCAGCAACCGGAAATCAAGCTCACGAATGGCACACGCAAAAGCGGCAGCTTCGTTTTCAACAGTCCGCACTATGAATTCGAGTGTGATGCCGAGGTGTCAGTGTCCGTCATGAATGACTTCGCCACAGTGGCCGAAGGCACGGTCCGTCTCCTCTACTCGCTCCCCCTGCAACTCGGTCCGTTGGAGAACCGCACCTACAGCGCCCGCATCTGCCGCAGTCGCGCAACTTATGAGCGGGCAGGCGGTCCCAAAGGAAGCGCTGGCGTGTTCATCACCGCCAGCATGTCGGGGGACGGCGTCCTGCTGGTGCCGTTCGAGAGCCTCGGCATCGAACAATTCCTGGGCAAGAACACCAAGAGCTACGACTACCAAGCCACCGTACTCATCCACGAAATGACCCACCAGGTCACTGCGGAACTATTGCAGCTCATGCCCAAGTGGGTCGCGGAAGGTCTCGCTGAATACGCCGGGAACATGATCTACCGCAACGGTGTGTTCTACCTCGCTCCTCGCGACCGCGTGCAAGCACTGCGTAGGCACCTCGAGTTCTACGACAAGCTGACCCGCGAACAGGACACGCGCATCATGGCCTCCCCGTCCACAAAACCCGGCAACAGCAACGGCGTCGGATCATCCGCAGCCCGCCTGCCGGAAAGCTGGATCATGCGCCCGAGCGATCTGATCCAGAAATCAGAAAACGCCTGGGCCACGAACGTCGGCGGCCGTGCCAGCACGATCCAGCTTCATCGGATGTATCTGTCCTCGATGTTTCTCATGCACTACTTCCTCCATATCGCCGAAAATGGCGAGGCCCGCCGCATCCGCCTCTATTTCGAAGAGATGGCGCAAGATGCGGCCTGGTTTCGCACCATGGGAAAAAATGGTTTACCGCCGCCCGACTACATCACCCGGAAAACTACCCTTGAAGAAATCCGGGACCACTATTTGAAAATACTCGTAACACCCGACCAGCTTGATGCGCTCGACACCGACTTCCGCGCGAAATACATTGCGCTGGGGTTCCGGATTCCCGAGTGGAAATGAACCAGTCCTAGTTGGTAGTGAACAGTGCCCGATTTTTAACGAAGTAGCTCATGCCGGAGATCAGCGTGAGCGAAACCATCATAGCCAGGCAAAAGAAACCAAACACATGGGGCGAAAACCATTTGTATTCGAATGCATTTGCGGCCCACTGCATCATCGGTTCGCCACCACCGGGTCCGGCGGGCTCAGCGCTGGCCCGCGCCGCCATAAAATAGATCACCGTGATCATCTGCCAGAGAGTCTTATGCTTGCCCAGCTTCTCTGCGGCCACCACGGCACCCTTGTTCAGCGCCAGCATGCGAATACCGGTAACGAAGAACTCCCGCGCCAGAACAACGATCACTGCCCACGCCGGGAGCCGCAGCGGTTCCCGCGGCTCCGCCACCAGCATCACCAGCGCGGCGCACATCAATATCTTGTCGGCCAGCGGGTCCATCAGCTTGCCAAAATCCGTCACCAAATTCCTGCGACGCGCGATCTCGCCATCGAGATAGTCAGTAAACGATGCGATGAGAAAAACCAGCAGCGCGCACGAAACCCGGTTGGCGAACGGGAGGTAGAACAAAAAGACAAACAACACCGTGAGCAGCAGTCGGGCGACGGTAAGCTTGTTCGGCAGATTCATGTGCACGATGAAATAGGCCAGATGCGCCGTCCGATCAAACGGGAACCGATTAATACGGAAAAAACCCATTTAGCTGACTAGTCCAAAAGAACCGGTTTTTTCCAGATCGGCACCTCGGTTTTGATCTCCTTCAGATACCAGCGGCATAATTCAAACGACAATGCGCTGTGCTTTGTATTCACACGAATGACGACACTCGGTTCCCGCGCCGGCACAAAGCCCAGCCGATGCTGGATCTCCACTCGATGCGCCCCATGCTCACTTTGCGCTCGATGGCAAATCTTCTCCAACTCGGCATCCGCCATCGGCCGGTAGGCGCTGTATTCAATGCCGGAGATTGGTTTGCCATCCTCCTCGCCGCGCACCGTGCCCAGAAATTGACACTCGGCACCTTCGCCGTCCGAAAACACAGACTTCACCGGCTCGATCGGAGCCTCGCTGAAACTTATCTTGAAAAATTTCTCGTTTGCCATCGCGCCGGGTGCGGTTAACTGCTCGCCCGCCAATGTTAAGGGCGGAATTGCATTTCACAGCCAAATATCACCCCAACTTATCATGTCAAAGAGCGACTTCGGATTGATCGGCCTTGCCGTCATGGGCCAGAACCTGGTGTTGAACGTGGAAAGCCGCGGCTTCCTGGTCAGCGTCTACAACCGCACCACCGCCACAACGGATGAATTTATCGCGAAGCATCCCGGCAAGCAGCTCGTCGGTGCAAAGACACTCGAAGAGTTCGTCCAGAGCCTGGCCACACCGCGCAAAATTCAGATCATGGTGAAAGCGGGCGCACCAGTCGATGCAGTGATTGAACAACTCATTCCCCTTCTCGATAAAGACGACATCATCATCGACGGCGGCAACTCCCTCTACACCGACACCGAACGGCGCGATGCCTATCTCGCCGGCAAAGGTCTCCGCTTCATCGGCGCGGGCGTCAGCGGAGGCGAAGAAGGTGCGCGCAAAGGTCCAAGCATTATGCCCGGCGGGCCAGCCAGCACGTGGGAGGTGATGAAGCCCATTTTCGAAAGCATTGCCGCCAAGGTCGATGGCGAACCCTGCGTCATTCACATCGGACCCGGCGGCGCGGGCCACTACGTGAAGATGATCCACAACGGCATCGAGTATGGCGACATGCAGCTCATCTGCGAAGCCTACAACATCTTTAAACAAGCCGGTTTCAGCACCGATGAGATGGCAAAAATTTTCAATGATTGGAACGACGGCGATCTCCAAAGCTACCTCATCCAAATCACTGGCAAAGCG
>JANNQW010000193.1:0-13013 GCA_031400955.1 Verrucomicrobiota bacterium | reverse complement strand
TTGGTCTATGCGCGTGAAGGCTGCGCCCAATGCCACACGCAGATGATCCGCCCCTCGTTCGCCGGAGTGAATGACGGATGGAAAAAAGGCTGGGGCAGCGATCAAAGTGTCATCCCGCGTGATGCCGTGCGCGCCAGCACTCCCTACGATTACATCGGCGAACCCGTGGCGCCGCTTGGCATTCAGCGCAACGGGCCTGACTTGGCCAACGTGGGTTATCGTTTCACGAATACAGACGGCAAGGCGGATCGTAATGGTTTGCATGTGCAACTCTACCTGCCTCGTGCCGGGAAAAAGTGGAGCATCATGCCAGCATTCAGGGATCTTTACATCGACCGGAAGATCGAAGGCAATGGCTCTCCTGAGGCGATCAAATTCCCTGTGGGTTTCTCACCGGAGCCAGGCCACGAAGTGGTGCCCACGCCTGAGGCCAACGAGCTTGTCACCTACCTTCTCTCGCTTAAAAAAGATGCGCCGATTCCGGGACAGGTGGTCGCCGAAGCAGCTAAGAAATAACGCGCCATGAACGAAAATCAGCCACAGAACTACGACAACACTGATCTCGATCGCCTTCACGCCGCAGTGAAGCGCGAGAAGCCTGATGCGCAGCCTGGTCGCGAACCGCTTTCGGTTCCGGTGCTGGTGGCGGCGTTTGTGCTCACGATTCTCGGTGGCGGATATCTCGGTGCTTACACTCATGTGAGCGGCTTTCGCTTCGATCAGAGCAATGCCTTTGCTGGGAAGCCGGTGGATCCTCGGCCGGTTCATATCGAAGAAGGCCCAGCGCTCGACGCCTTCCAGTTCGCCATGAAGAAAGGTGCTTCGGTTTACAATAACTGTGTCGGTTGCCACCAGACCACCGGGCTCGGCTTGCCCGGTGTCAATCCACCGCTCGCGGGATCTGAATGGGTGCTCGGAGGCACCGAGCGTCTTGCTCGCATCGCCATGCATGGCCTGATGGGACCGATCACCGTCAAGAAAACTAATTTCAACAACGTCATGGTGGCACCTCCGTTGAATGACGCGGAAATCGCCCAGGTGCTGACTTACATCCGCAACAGCTGGGGCAATCAGGCACACATGGTGACCAAGGAAATGGTCGCCAAAGTCCGCACTGAAGCTGGTTCACATGGCGGTCCTTGGAAGGCTGAGGAACTTCTGCCTTACGCCGACAAGGATATCCCTGGGGAAATTCCCGCGGGTCCCGGTGCGACCGTGGCACCTGCCGCCGCCCCGGCACCTGCTGCCAAATAATTATTGAATGAATCTTTCATCCTCCGACCCCATCCAGCCATGAGCGCCCCCGCAGCCACCCACGATGATCTGAGCCATTCAGATCACGCGCATGAGCACGCGCATCCCAAGCAGAGCTTCCTCTGGAAATACATCTTCTCGACCGATCACAAAATCATCGGTCTGCAATACGGCATCAGTTCGCTGCTGTTCCTGCTCTTTGGATTTTTCCTGATGATGGTGATGCGCTGGAGCCTCGCCTTTCCGGGCAAGCCGATGCCGCTGATTGGAGCCTTCATCGGTGAACACTGGGCGCCCGGCGGCGTAGTCAGCGCCGATCTTTACAACATGTTCGGCGCCATGCACGGCACCATCATGGTCTTCCTCGGCGTGGTGCCCCTAGGTTTCGCCGCCTTCGGCAATTATGTCGTGCCGCTCCAGATCGGCGCGGTGGACATGGCGTTCCCCAAACTGAATGCCTGGAGCTTCTGGCTCTTCTTCATTGGTGGCGTCATGATGCTGGCCAGCTTCTTCATGCCCACTGGTTCGGCGCAAGTTGGCTGGACGAATTATTCTCCTTTGGCCACGACGGTGCAGTATCTCGATGTGAAAAACATCTTCTTCACCGGCCAGACGCAATGGCTGCTGTCGATGATCTTCATCATTTCCTCGTCGCTGCTCGGTGCGGTCAACTTTGTCACGACGATTCTCAATGTGCGCTGCAACGGCATGACCTGGATGCGGATGCCGTTCTTCGTTTGGGCGATGCTTGTAACTGGCTTCCTCCTTCTGCTGGCGTTCCCACCGCTGGAAGTGGCTGCTATTCTTCAGCTCTTCGACCGCGTTTTCGGTTCCAGCTTCTTCCTGCCCACCGGACTGGTCGAGGGCGGCAAGCATCTTGACATCGCCGGCGGCGGCAGTCCGCTGCTCTACCAGCACCTCTTCTGGTTCCTTGGTCATCCGGAAGTTTATGTTCTGATCCTGCCGGCGATTTCGATCGTGGCGGAAATCATTCCCTGCAATGTGCGCCGTCCGCTCTGGGGTCACAAGACGATGGTCTATGCGGTTCTCGTGCTTGGGTTCCTCAGCTTCATCGTCTGGGCGCATCACATGTATCTCACCGGCATGGGAACCGTGGTCAGCACCTTCTTCCAGATCACCACGGTGCTGATCTCGGTTCCGTCAGTCATCTTGCTAACGTGTTTGATGATCACGTTGTGGGGCGGTTCCATCCGCTTCAACACCGCCATGCTCTTTGCCTGCGCTTTCCTTCCGATGTTCGGCATCGGCGGTCTCACCGGTCTGCCGCTGGCGTTTAACATGATCGATCTCTATCTGCACGATACTTACTATGTGATCGGCCACTTCCATTACGTCGTGGCACCGGGCTCGCTCTTTGCTTTGTTCGCCGGCATCTATCACTGGTATCCCAAATTTTCGGGACGATTCATGAGTGAAAAACTGGGGCGGCTGCATTTCTGGCCCTCGCTGGTGTTCATGAATTTGCTCTTCGGCCCCATGATGATTCAGGGCATGGCCGGCTTCCACCGTCGCTGGTATGACGGCGGCATGGCCTTCGAAGAAACCACTAAGAGTCTCTTGTGGATGAATGAACTGATGTCCTTTGCCGCCTGGGGCCTGGCCCTGGCGCAAATTCCATTTATCTTCAATGTCTTCTACAGCATCAAGAACGGGAAGAAAGTCACCAGCGACAATCCTTGGCAGGCCACCACGCTGGAGTGGGATACGCCGACACCTCCCGGACATGGCAACTTCCTCCATGAACCCATGGCCTATCGCCAGCCCTACGAATACAGCGTGCCGGGTGATGAACACGATTACCAGCCGCAGTTCCTGCCCGACGGCGCCAAGCCTGAGGACAAGCTGACCAAGGCGGAGCATTAGAGAACATTTTTCGTTTACCCCAGACAGACTCATGGAAATTCCCTTTACCGTAAAACCCCGTCCCGACACCGGCCTCTGGAATGCCAAGGTCGGCGTCTGGCTGTTTCTCGCATCTGAAGTGATGCTCTTCGGCGGCCTGTTCTCCGCCTACATCTTCCTGCGCATCGGCGCCGATTTCCCGTGGCCAGTTCATGTGCTCGCGGTGCCGCTCGGTTTCATCAACACCTTCGTCCTGATTTTTTCCTCGGTGACGGTGCTCCAAGCCTGGCTGGCGCTGAAAACGCGTCAATATGGCCGCTACAAAATCTGGATGGCACTCACCATTCTCTGCGCGCTGGGATTCATGGTCATCAAGGCCTTCGAATACAACGACAAGTTTCATCACTACGGTGTGCGCCTTCAAGACGGCAGCGTGCTGGAAGGTCATCTGCCCGATAACAAATACCTCATCAAGTTCGGCGAAGTATCGAGTGTGACTCTGGCGACCAAGGCTACGAGCAAAGGCTTGTTCAACATCAATCTGGTATCGCCTGCATCGGACGCCGGCTTCCTTGGTTTCATCACAGACGGCAAAGCCGAGTTCAAGGATGCTGCCGGCAAATCGATCACGCTGAACAGCGGCGAAATCTCCCGCCTCGTCAAAGAGGCCGAGAAAGCCAAGCAGCCGACGATCAAGCTCACCGCGGTCGCGCCATTGAAATTTGCCATCAACCCTTCTAAGATCGCCGACTACACCGCATCCAAGGTGATCTTCAAGGACGGCACGGAAATCGAAGGCAAGCTGGAAGACGACACGCTGCGTCTCGAAGCCGACCTTGTGGATCTGCGCCGACTGTTCCCCCTCAACGAAGAAAAGATCGATCACGCCGTTGCAGCGGTGCAAAACGCCGACGCCTGGCGCGTGCTTCCTGCGGAGTGGAAAGAGAAGTTCCTCGAGCACAACAAGGAAGAAATTGAGAAGTTTCACAAGGAGCACGCCAAACAGAACCCCATGCTAAACGCCGACTTTGTGCGTGACGCATTCTCCATGAAGATCAGCCTGCACGAGGGTGGGGGACATGCCGCTGAATCTGAAAAGAAAGCTGATCACAAAGCCGCCGAGAGCGTTGAGCATGCTGCACCTCATGCCGCAGAAGGCGCGCATCACGACCACCCGGAAGTGGCCATCGCGAAGAAGGACATCGCCTTCTACTCGAACTTCACACCGAAATACAACAACTACTACGCCATCTACTTCGCGCTCACGGGACTTCACGGCCTGCACGTTATGGCCGGTGCTCTCGTCCTTACCTACATGCTTTTCTTCGGATCAAGAATCTACAAGGTGAATCCCGAACATCAGGCCAACCGCGTCGAGACCGTCGGTCTCTTCTGGCACTTCGTTGACTTGGTCTGGATCTTCCTTTTCCCGCTGCTCTACCTCATGTAGTTCCATTTTCATCCTTCATCCTTTCTTCTATGGCTCACGATCCCCACGACCACGAAAGTCCCGAGTATTTCAAGAAGCAAAAAGTGCTCATCTGGAAGATCGGTGGCTGGCTCATCGCTCTGACCTGTCTCACTGTCGGATTGCAATATGTGGACTTCGGTAGTCACAACCGCAATATCGTCATTGGCCTTCTGCTGGCCGTATTCAAATCGACCCTCGTCGCCCTAATCTTCATGCACTTGAAAAATGAGCGCGGCCTGATCTACAAATTCCTCGCGTTTACCGTCATTTTCGTCATCGGACTCTTCGCGCTGACGTATCTTCATTACATCTCTCCCTTGTTCCACGTCGGTCTTTTCTAGCCACCATGTCGCTCAAAGGCTTTCACATCCTGTTCATTATCCTCGCCTTCCTCTGCGCAGGAGGGTTCTGGGTGTGGAGTGTGTGGGATGTTGAAGCAGCTCGGCAGCAGGGGGCAATCGCGACCGGCAATTTGAGCGGCTTGCTCGCCATCGTGCTCCTTGTCTACGGACTGTGGTTCGTCATTAAGAAGAGCAAGACCATCATCGTATAATTTTTTAGACTGAATTAACAAAATTTTACAGAATTTAAATTTCAATCCGGCAACCATCAGTCCACTCAAGAATTTTGTTTAATTCCGTTAATTCTGTCGAACCTCAACCCATGAACATCCTCGCGCCCTTCATCGCCTGCGCCACGTGTCTGCCCGATCAGAGCACGAATGTCGCCCAGGCATCAAACATGGCCATTCTCTTCATGGTAGCCGTCGTCTTCTCGATGTTCGGCGTGCTCCTGACAGTCATCTTCAATTTCGCCCGCAAGCAACGCGCGCACCAAGAACTCGTTTCCTGATTCTTCCATGAGCATTCATTACACCCTGGCGTTTTTCTCCATCAACAAATTCCTCGGCATTCCAGCCCTGGCATCCGAGCACGGGGAGATGGTCGATCACATGCTGGAACTGGTGCACTGGTTCATGCTGGTGCTGTTCATCGGCTGGAGCACCTTTCTGGTCATCGTCTTCACCAAATTTCGCAAGGAGCGCCATGCCAAGGCTGATTACCACGGCGTGCGCGGTCATGCCACCACCCACATCGAACTCGGCGTGGTCATCGTCGAGATCATCCTGCTGCTCGGCTTCGCCTTTCCGCTCTGGGCTGAGCGCGCCGATGACCTGCCCATCGGCGCTGATGTTCTCAAGATGCGCGCTGTGGGCGAGAAATTCGTTTGGAACTTTCAGTATCCTGGCCTCGACGGGACTTTGGGCGGCATGGAACTGAAGTATATCGATGTGGCCACGCGCAATACCATCGGTCGCAACATGAAAGATCCCAACGGCAAAGACGATTTCGTCAAGGGTGGCACCATGACCATCCCTTTGAATAGGCCGGTGATCGTCGAAATCACCAGCAAGGACGTGATTCACAATCTCTGCCTGACGCCCATGCGCATGGCGCAGGATGCGACTCCAGGCGTGAGATCTCAATTCTGGTTCAAACCCACCAAGACAGGTAAGTGGGAAATTATTTGCGGACAGCTCTGCGGCCCCGGCCACAGCGGGATGAAGGCCACGCTGGAAGTGGTGGAGCAGAAGGAATTTGACGATTTCATGAAGGAGAACGGCGAGGAAGCCCGCAAGGCTGCTGCTGCTCCCGCCAAATGACGGATGCTGGCTCCCTCAGGGATGTTCCTTCCAGCAAGAAAGGCCGGGTGGCCGCGATGCCATGACCTGGACACGCTTTCAACGACTCGCGCTCATCGCCTTCATTGCGGTCGAGCTGCTGATCTTCATGGGCGCGGTCGTGCGCGCCACGGGTTCCGGACTGGGCTGTCCTGACTGGCCTTTCTGCTACGGCTGCTGGGTGCCTCCGGCCAGCGCCAAGGACATTGATTTCAAAAAACTTGATCTGGACAAGTTTCGGACCAAGGCAGCGCGTCTGGGGCGCGATCCATCAAGCATCACCACCGAATCGTTGCGCGCGGAGTTCGATCCAGTTTCGACCTGGATAGAATACATCAACCGTCTCTCCACCGTGCCCGTTGGAATCAGCGTTCTGATCTTGTGCATTTTTTCATTCGGACAAATCAAGCTGGGACGTCCCGGCGTCACTCTGGCCTCGCTCGGCGCGCTTTTCCTGGTTCTATTAAACGCATGGCTGGGAGCGCGCGTGGTCATCAGCGGATTGAAGCCCGGCATCATCACGCTGCACATGGCGCTGGCGATCCTGCTTCAGTGCGTGCTCGTCTTCGTTGCCTGGCGCGGGACTGATCGGCCTTGGAGAATCGCCCTCCATGATCGAGTGGCGTGGCGGATTCGCCTGCTCGTGTGGGTTATTTTTCTGCTGGTGATTATTGAGGGCGTCATGGGTTCACAAGTTCGGGAACTGACGGATCAACTCTCACTGTTGCACGCGCATCAGTCTCGTTCGGCCTGGACTTCTGAACTCGAAAACAGTCTGGTCTATTTGATGCATCGCAGTTTCTCCTGGGTTATTTTCGCGGCGAGCCTCTGGTTTGCCGTCGTCATGTGGCAAACCGCTGGGCGCTGGCGCTGGCTGGAGGTCGTCATCGTCGCGCTGATTTTCTTGCAGATGCTGCTCGGACTGGTGCTCTCTCAGATCGGCATCGTCCGCCTCGCGCAAGTCCTGCACATCGGTGCGTCATCATTGCTGGTCAGTGCACTCTTCCTCTGGCTGCTCGCAGCCCGACGCGAGGTTTCCGCGAGCACGTCTGGTGCAACGCGCGCAATCAGCTAGACTCCCGCCATGCCCGAGACCGTCAATCCCGACACCACCGCGCGCCCCGTTGCGCGAGGGCTCGGCGTGTCGCGCGCCGATTTTCTTTCGCTTACGAAATTCCGACTCAGCGCGCTGGTCATCATCACCACATTCTTCGGCTTCTGGCTCAACAGCAAGGGCAGTATCAATTTCTCGCTGCTGCTGCACACCTTGATCGGAGCAACGTTGGCCGCATTCGGCGCGGCCATCTTCAATCAACTCATGGAGATCGAGCCCGACTCGCGCATGAAACGCACTGCAGATCGCCCGCTGCCCGCACTTCGTGTTGAGCCGGGCATGGCCTTTGCCATGGGCTGGCTCCTCAGCGCCTTCTCCTTGATCCATCTCGCTCGCATGGTCAACGTCGAAGCCGCCGCCATTACCGCTCTGACGCTCGCAGTCTATCTCTTTATTTATACTCCGCTCAAACAACGCTCGGCTTGGAACACCATCATCGGCGCGGTCTCCGGTGCGCTCCCCCCGCTCATCGGCTGGGCCGGTGCGATGGGACAACCGCACGATGAACATTCTTATTTCCGTGTCTCCATCTTCTTTGCGTCCGGTGCTGTGTATCTTTTCCTGCTCCTTTTTCTCTGGCAGTTGCCGCATTTTCTCGCCATCAACTGGATGTATCGTGATGAATATCGCAGGGGCGGGTTCATCATGTGGGCCAACGAAGATCACGAAGGCACGCTGACCGCCTGTCTGGCGCTGCTCTTTTCCGTGCTGGCGGCTGCCCTGATGTTTCTGCCGGTGATGACGGGGCAGACCGGAGTCTGGTTTCTCGTGCCCGCTCTTCTGGTCAATGGCGTGCTCATTTTGCTCGCACTGCGCTTCTACCGGACGCGCGATCACATTTCGGCAAGAAAGCTCTTTCTTTTCACGCTGCTCTACCTTCCGTTGCTGCTGGTGATCACCGCCGTCTTCTGGCGACGCGGAACCTGACTGATATTCGTATGAACGACAAACCATCCCGTCCTCCCATCAATCCGATCACGATCTGGATTCCCATCGTGATCATTGCGCTGGGTCTGGTCATCTTCTGGAACTATATGTTCAAGCTGAAGCGCGATCAGATGTCAGACCGGCTACCCATTCAGAAGCGGCTGGAGAAAAATCTCGTGCTCACCGAGCGCAGCGGCCGCACGGTCGAACTCAAGGAACTCAAGGGCAAGGTTTTCGTGGCCAGCTGGGTTTTCACCCGCTGTCCGCGCGGCTGCCCGGGAGTTGTGGGGGAGGTGATCCGACTCTATAAAGATTTTGCTGCTGAACCCAACATGCACTTTGTCTCCTTCAGCGTGGATCCCGATGACACGCCGGAGCTCATGCGAGATTACACCGAGAAATTTGGCATCAAGGGCGACAACTGGTGGTTTCTCAATGGCGTCAAAGATGATCTCCGCATCTACATGACCCGCTATTTCGGATTTAACGAAGTGCGCGATGTCCCGGAAAACGAGCGGCTTACGCCTGATGACAAGTATGCTCATGACATGCGCGTGGCTCTGGTGGATCACCTCGGCCAGGTGCGCGGCTTCTACGACATCGGTTCGCCTGACAAAGAGATTCGCGAGTTTTATCAGGAAAAAATCCGCAAGGACATGCGCACCCTGCTTTCCCAAGTAAATGCACCAGGGCGGTCATCCTTCGGTTTCTATGCCTTCATGGGCTTGATCGGCGGCAGCATTCTCTTTCTCATCGTGATGCGCATCCGCGAAGGTCGCGCCCGTGCCAACGCCTGATGCCCAGTCGATTCTATGTTTGAACTCTACGAACTCCCCGCGCTGAACGCCACGCTGAACAGTGCCGCTGCCATCCTGCTGGTCTGCGGATGGATCTGCATCAAGCGGCGCAAACAGGCCGCACATATCGCGTTCATGGTGCTGGCGCTGCTTGTCTCCATCGCTTTTCTGGCGAGTTATGTCATCTACCACCTGAAGGTTGGCAGTTTCCCATTTCAAGGCAAGGGCTGGAGCCGGCTGGTATATTTTCCGCTGCTGATTTCACATGTGATTCTGGCCATGGTAAACGTGCCCTTGGTGCTGATGACGGTGATTCCAGCTATACGGAAGCGATTCGACAAACACATGCGCATCGCGCGATGGGCGCTGCCCGTGTGGCTCTACGTCTCGGTCACTGGAGTGATCATATATCTGATGTGCTACGTGTGGTTTGTGTGATGTCATCCAGGCAAGGATAATTACAATAGGCTTGAGCCGAAGTCACGCGCCGGAAACGTTAAGCAAGTCAGTCCGAGGCGAAGGTTTATTGCAGGCCTTGATGCGCGTCGGTGAGTGCTTCACGTATATTTATTGGTTGATCGCAGACTCTGGCCCAGATAACAACACTGGCATGTTGAGTTTCACATGACATGATCCTGAATGACCGCTGTCATCGCCCACCGCGGCGCATCGGCTGATGCGCCGGAGAACACGCTTGCGGCTTTCCGCGTCGCGTGGGAACACGGTGCGGACGCAGTAGAGATGGATTTGCGTCTGACACGCGATGGTCGAATCGCTGTGATCCATGACGCCGACTTGCGACGTGTGGCAGGCTCCCGCAGCAAAGTTAGCGCACTTGATGCTTCGGAGCTGAAAAAATTCGACGTAGGCGCGTGGAAGGATGTGCAATGGGCCGGTGAGTGCGTCCCGCTGCTCGATGAGGTGCTTTCGTCAGTGCCGGAGACGGGTCGTGTGTTCCTTGAACTTAAGGGAGGCCCGGACATGCTCCCGGAACTGAAGCGTTGCATCGCACGAAGCGGGCTGGAGGCGTCGCGCATTTGCGTCATTGCCTTCGAACATCAACTGCTTTTGCAATCGAAGAAGCTACTGCCGGAAGTGGAGCACGCCTGGGTGATCGGCCGGCCTTCGTTCTTTTCATTTGGCGAGGTGATGAAAGCTGCGGCAAACAGCGGATTGGATGCGCTGGATTTGAAAGCATCATGGCCGCTGGATCGTGCGCGAGTGGAAAAGGCTCACCGGGCGGGACTGAAAATTTATGTTTGGACGGTGGACGACATGGAGCTGGCAAGGCATCTTGCGGCAGCCGGTGTTGACGGGATCACCACGAACAGACCGGCATTGCTGAGCAAAACTTTGCACCACAAACTATGATTCCATTTTCATTCGTTCGCCAACTTGCTGGTGTGAGCGCCTTCATCGTTCTCGCCTGTTCTTGCGAGAAACAAGCTGCCCCAACGCCCGGTCAGGTCGCGAAATCTGGACTACTTCGGGTTTCCACTGCCAACTACCCGCTCGCATACTTTGTTCAGAGAATCGGCGGACACGAAGTTGAGATAGTCTTTGATGTGCCAAATGAAACAGACCCCGCATTCTGGCAGCCGTCGGATGCCCAGGTCGCCGCACTTCAGGAGGCTGATCTCATCGTGATGAATGGTGCTACTTATTCAAAGTGGGCTGAGAAAATGACGCTGCCGGAATCAAAACTCGTGGACACTTCGTCATCCTTTCGGGACAAGTATATCATCGTGAAAAGCACTGTGACTCATAGCCACGGAAAACAGGGCGAGCATTCGCATGACGGCACTGCCTTCACAACCTGGTTAGATTTTCAGCAGGCCATCGCCCAAGCGGACACAGTTTGCGATGCGCTCAAGCTTCTGAAGCCGGAGAGTGTCGAGCATTTTGCACTCAACTTTGATGATCTTAAGAAGGATCTGCTCGCGCTCGACTCGCGGATGGTTGCAGTCGGGAAGAAACTGGCGAACCAGCCCTTCGTTGCGTCGCATCCGGTTTATCAGTATTGGGCCCTACGTTACGGGATCAATCTCGAAGCTGTGCTCTGGGAGCCGGATGGAATTCCGAGCGAAGCGCAGATGGAAGACTTGAAGAAGATCATGGCGGCGCATCCGGCGAAATGGATGGTATGGGAGGGGGATCCTGCGAAGGAATCGATCGCGAAGATCAAGACCCTAGGGCTCGACAGTGTGGTGTTTGATCCCTGCGCCAACACACCGGACAAGGGGGATTTCCTCAGTGTGATGAAAGACAATGTGGCCGCAATGGAGAAGGTGGCCGGGCTTTGAGCATCACCGTTTGATTCGAGCGTGCTTGAATCGTTCGAGTGTCCGAATGCGTTCAACGGAGTGATCTATGATGGGAAGGGGATAGTCGGGCGACAAAGGCCGGATCGTCGGCGTCATCAAATCGGCGGTGGGAACGTCGGCGAGTTCCGGCAACCATTGTTTGATATAGGTGCCGTCTGGATCGTATGATTTCGTTTGCGTCCAGGGATTTTGGATGCGGAAATAGGGCGCGGCATCGGCTCCGGTGCCAGCGCTCCACTGCCAGCCGCCGTTGTTGCTGGCGATTTCGCCATCCACAAGATGTTGCATAAAAAAGCTTTCACCGAGCCGCCAATGAACGTGCAGGTCTTTGGTCAGGAACATGGCGGTGATCATGCGGACGCGGTTGTGCATCAGGCCGGTCGCGAGGAGCTGGCGGATGCCGGCATCGACGATGGGGAATCCGGTGCGGCCCTGCTTCCAGGCATCGAACGCGGGGTCTTCGCCGGGCCAGGGGACATTGCGGAAGTCCGCGTTGAATTCGTGTTCCAAGACTTCGGGCCAGTGGTGAAGCACAGCCATGTAGAATTCCCGCCAAGCGAGTTCTTTGATGTAGGTCAGGATGGAGGCATCGCTGCCTGCCGCAGTGCAGTGCGCGTAGAGTTCGCGGATGGAGATCAAGCCAAAGCGCAAATCCTGGCTGAGTTGCGAAGTGGTCCGGCCCGCCGGCAGGTTCCGGTGCTGGGAGTATTTGCCGAGAATGGCGGATTCCGTGAATTGCTTCATGCGGTCACGCGCGGCGCGTTCGCCCGGTTCGGGAATCAGAGGAGCACCCGGGTGCAAGCTCCAAGTTTTGAGTGTTGGCAGTGGGAGGCTGGGGACGGTGGCTGCAGCGCCAAACGATTTCACGCGGGGCGATGGCGCGGGCTTGGGGAGCGAGAGCCAGTTCCTGGAGTAGGGCGTGTAGACACGATAAGGTTTTCCTTCACCGGTAAGAACCTCAACTGCCTCGTGTAGAACGCTGTCTTTGAAAGAATTGAATTCTACCCCGAGCCGGGCACAGACGCTGGCAACTTTCTGTTCCATCGCTTTGCCATAGGGATCGGGATCGCGATTGGTGAAGACTGCGGTCGCACCGGTTTCGCGGATCAGTTTTTCGAGTTCTTCGTCTGCACGTCCCTGGCGGAGGATCAACCTTGAGTTTGCCACAGTGAGATCCCCGGCTAGTGATTCCAAGCAGCCGCAGAGGAACTGCTGACGCGCGGCTCCGGTCCACTGATGGTGCTTCCGCCAGTCGCTCAGGATGAAGACGGGGATGAGCTGCTCAGTAGAGCGCGCTGCGTGATGCAGGGCGGTGTTGTCGGTGAGGCGAAGGTCACGGCGGAACCAGTGAATGCTGACACGGTGCATGTAACTGATTACGTGCCGGAGTGGAATTGGGCGCTGGTAATTTTTCATGGATAGTTTATGGCATCGCACCTGCATGAAGAAGTGTTTCAAGACACTGGCGAATTCCATCGTCGGGGCGGAAAATCCCGCGCCGCGTTGGCTTTGCATGTCTGTTTGCCTGGTGCTGGTGGCGCTGACGTTCTGGTATGTGCGGGCCGCCGTGGCTCATGGCCAG
>JANNQW010000192.1:0-3278 GCA_031400955.1 Verrucomicrobiota bacterium | reverse complement strand
GAGGCAACGATCAGGGATATTACACCGAAGAACGCGTATTCCAGACCCGCCCGGATCCGACGCGCGAGAGGTTTTTCGGCGGCATCGGCACCACCGGCCTTAAGGCGCGGGTCTATCCAGGGGTCGTTCTCAAGGTGGAGGAAATGGTGCCCGCCTCCCCGTCTGCGGGCAAGTTTGCCAAGGGCGAGATCCTCACCGGAATCAATGGGACCGCGCTGAAAAGTCTCGACCCTTTCGTTGTAATGGGCAACGCCCTCACCAAAGCCGAGGCCACAGACGGACGGATGATTTTCGATGTGACCTCCGCCGACGGCAAGACCCAGCGCAAGGAAACCGTCACGATTCCCGTGCTTGGCTCCTACAGCAAGACCTGGCCGTTGAATTGCCCGAAGTCGAAACGCATCATCGATGAGGCCGCCGCTTTTTATGCCGATCCGACCAAATTCAAAGAGGGCGGCATTCCGGGCGCACTCGCCTGCCTGTTCCTGCTTTCCACCGGCGATGACCAGTATCTGCCGCGGGTCAAAGCTTACTTCGATGCCTTTCCGAAAGATGTTAAAGGCATCGGTGACCACACATGGAACAATGGCTACAACGGGATTGCCTGCGGTGAATACTACCTGCGCACCGGGGACAAGTCGGTGTTGCCCATTATGCAACATTACTGCGACGACGCAAAAAACCGCCAGAAGTTCGGCTGCGGGTGGACGCATTGGAGCAATGATGTCAATCCCGGCTACGTATCGGGTGGTTTGTTGCACGCGGCGGGCGCGCAGGTGCTCACCACGCTGCTGCTAGGCAAGGAGTGCGGTGTGAATGTCGATGAGCAGACCTTGCTCGGCGCGCTCCGCCACTTCTACCGCTTCGCCGGTCGCGGCTCGGTTCCTTACGGTGATCATCGTGGTGAAGGCGGACTCGGTTCCAACGGCAAGGACGGCATGATCGCGGCTGCCATGCAGATCGCCGCAGGTTCCAGCGGCGATACTACCATCTATGAAAAAGCCCGCCAATATCTGGCCTTGTCGATGATCGAAAGCTATCCTTGCTTGGTGGCTGGCCATGGCGACGAGGGACGCAGCGACGCCATCTGGCGGAGTATTACCACCTCTTATCTGATGAAGGAAAAGCCCGCCCTTTTCCGTCAGTCGATGGACCGCCTCACATGGTGGCACGATCTGAGTCACGAACCGGGCGGTAGCATCGGCATCGCGACGCTGATCTGGGGACAGGGCAAAGTTGGTTCCTCTGGTCCCGGCATGGGGCTGTCTTACACCGCCCCGTTGCGCACGCTGCGCATTACGGGTGCACCGAAAACGAAGTTCTCCCAGAAATACAACCTGCCCGCAAACCTTTGGGGCACCAAGGCCGACCAGGCGTTCTTCTCCACCGAACACAACCCAAAATACTTGAAATACGGTCCGGAAGAGCCCGCGCATGTTCCCTATAATGCCTTGGGCGGCGCGTATCACCAACCGGAGAAGGACATCAAAACCCTGCCCCGCGAAATGCTGCTCAAGAACATCCATCACCGGCAAGGCATGATCCGCACCCAGGCGGCCAAGGCTCTCCGGGCAGTCGATGCCTTCGATGAACTCGAAAAACTCCTGAAAGACTCCGACCCGCGCGCGCGGCGCGCCGCTCTGGACGGTCTGGTCGATTACAACTACTGGTTTGGCATTGGAAGGAACCCTATCCCTACTGACAAGTTCACCCCTGCGATGCTGGAAAGCATCACGAAAATGCTGACCGATCCCACGGAGGCGTGGTGGGTGGTTGACGGTGCGCTGATGGCGCTCAAGTTCGCTCCGGCAGAGGAAATCTGGAAGCGCTACAAGCTCATCGAGCCATGGACTAAACACTCGGACTGGTGGCTGCGTGAGTCCGCATTCATGGCGCTCTCCGGTCTTGCGAAAGATGATGCAATTTACCTCAAGATTCTTCCGACGCTCCTCACGCTGGCGACCAGCGAATACCACACCATGCCCCGCAGCGGGATGATGCGTCACATCAACGGGGTCCTGCAGCAAAAGAAGCCGGCAAGCGACACGGGCAAACTCATCATTGCAGAACTGGAGAAAGCTGTGACCACGAGCGAGATCAAGAGCGGTGCTCGCTCCTCCGAGGGGGCATACAACGTCATGGAAACCGTGAAGGTTAGCATTCAGAACGATCCCACCGTTGCCGCTGCACTCGCGACTGTCCTGCAACCGCGATTCAGCGACTTGAGCACGAACGATCTAGTCGGCATCGTGGCAACTCCAAGCGCAAATCCAGCTGGACAGCCATTCGGATTTTTCACCGTTCTGGAAAAATTGAATCCAAAACAGCGCGAAGAACTCACGGACGTCCTCTTTACGGTTTGCCGCCCGGAACTCATCAAACGCATGAAGGCTGAGAAAGGCGAGAATCCGGCCCTGCTGAATTCCATCATAGACCTCACGAAACTTCGCAACCCCACCGCAGGTTGGAAACCGATCGGCAAGCTACCATCGTTAGAGCTTGTCTGGCGCTTCAAGTCGTTCGATCCCATCGTGGAAAAAGACCGGCTTCCAACCCACGAGGCGAGACGCTTCCGCGAGATCCAGTTGACCGATGATTTGAAAGACTGGTTCAAGCCCGAGTATGACGACAGCAAGTGGAATTCGGGACGCGCGCCCATCGGCACCGGTCTCTACAAACAGGGCAACCTCACCTTTGCCAATCAATCTGATTGGGGCAAAGGGGAATTCATCGTCATGCGCACCACCTTCGAAGTGGATGCCCTCGACTTCGACTCCTACCGCCTGAGCATCCTCTGTCCCCAAGGTTTCCATGTGTATCTGAACGGACAGCGGATCGCGGGCTACGGGTGGTGGCAGAGCAAGCCACACTACGCGCCCTGGAGCTCCGTCGCGCCCCAGCATTTGAAAAAAGGCACCAACGTAATCGCAGTCTACAGCAACGTGCAATACGATCAGAAGACGCAAATTCCTATTGGCCAGGTTGATTGCCTGATTGAGGGCTTGAAGCGCTCAGACTTGGAGTGAAAAGCGCCGTGCGCGACCTCGCATTCCAACAAAAAAATTCCAACGATTGAAAAGACTATGAAACCAACTCTGATTCTAAGCGCAGCGCTGCTGTGCGCCCTCTCGCCGATCTCTTTCGCCAAGCCGCTCAAGGTTTTCATCCTCGCCGGCCAGTCCAACATGGAAGGGCCGGCGAACATCAGCACCTTCGATTACATCGGTGACGACCCGGCCACCGCACCCATGCTGAAGAAGATGCGTGGTGCTGACGGG
>JANNQW010000191.1:0-5960 GCA_031400955.1 Verrucomicrobiota bacterium | reverse complement strand
AGAAATGATCAGCTTCTCACCGGAATCACTTCGCGCACTGAGCGGGTATGACCGGAAGACACTGTTCGCCGATCTCGCCTCCGGTCTGACTGTGGGCGTCATTGCTCTGCCGCTGGCGATCGGATTCGGCATCGCTTCGGGCGTGACCCCAGGGCAGGGACTATGGACGGCGATTGTCGCGGGATTTCTCATCTCGGCGCTGGGTGGATCGCGTTATCAGGTCGGCGGACCTACGGGCGCGTTCGTGCCGGTGCTCTTCACGATCGTCGCGCAACATGGCTACAACGGGCTGGCGGTGGCGACCATGATGGCCGGCGTGATGCTGCTGTTGATGGGCGCCCTTAAGCTGGGGCGGCTCCTCAAATTCATCCCCTACCCTGTCGTCGCGGGCTTCACCAGCGGCATCGCGGTGATCATCTTCACCGGGCAGCTCAATGAATTCTTCGGGCTCGGATTAAAGATGCCGGGGCATGTGCCTCAGCAGATCGCCGCGTTGTTGGCCAATGCCGCATCAGCGAACTGGCGAGCAATGGCCATCGGCGCGATCACGTTGATCGTTTTGCATGGCTGGCCGCGGGTCACGAAGAAAATTCCCGCGTCGATCGTGGCGGTGATCGCGGCCACATTATTAGCCTATCTTTTGGGCTGGGATGTCGCGACCATCGGTTCAAAATTCGGCGGCATTCCCTCCGGCTTGCCTGGCTGGCATTTCCCGCAGGTCACACTCGACATGATGCGCGAGCTGATGGTGCCGGCGTTCACAATTGCGGCGCTCGGCGGGATTGAGTCGCTGCTCTCCGCGATGGTGGCCGACGGCATGACGGACACGAGGCATGATTCCAATCAGGAACTCATGGGCCAGGGCATTGCGAACATCCTGACACCGCTTGTCGGGGGCATCGCGGCCACAGGCGCCATCGCGCGCACGGCGGCGAACATCCGCAGCGGCGCACACACACCGGTCTCCGGCCTGGTTCACGCACTGGTGCTGCTGGGAGTCGCGTTGCTGGCCGCGCCGCTGGCGCAATACATCCCGCTGGCATGCCTCAGCGCGATTCTGATCTCCGTGGCCTTGCGCATGGCGGAATGGGACACATTCCCGGAAATCTGGCGCGGACCGAGAAGCGACTTCGCTGTGCTCATGACCGCGTTCGTGCTGACCGTTGTTTTCGATCTCACTGTGGGGGTCGGCGTTGGTTTGATCATGGCCGTGGTGATGTTCGTCAAGCGCATGGAGGAGATCACGCACATCAAGCTGGTCACGCCCGAGAGCGAGGTCGAGGGCGAAGGCAGCCACTCCATCGTCGGCAAAGATGTGCCGCCGGACGTGGTGCTCTACAGGATCGAAGGACCGTTTTTCTTCGCCGCCGCGGAGAAGCTGGAGGTCGCGTTGCGCGGCTCCGGCGGCAAACCGAGAGCGGTCATTTTTCGAATGCGCAATGTCCCCGCGATGGATGCCAGCGGACTGCATGCATTCGAGGTGGCCATTGAAAAACTGCACCGCGATGGCGTAAAGATCATTCTCACAGCCGTGCAGCCGCAGCCAATGAAGGTGATGTTTGAGAGCGGACTCGTCGACAAGCTCGGGCTGCACAAATTCTGCGCCGATATCGACGAAGCCCTGGCTCAAGCCGGGACTATGACTTGACGGGCAGGGCGGAATGAATTGAGGGCCGGGCCATTTCTCCATTCGTGGATCCTCACTCTATGCTCGCGTTCATTTAAGGAATGGGCCTTTCCCTCCTGCTGTAACCGTCAGGCCTAGAGCGTATGCTGCCCCGTTATTGAAATGGTGCACCCAGCAGGAATCGAACCTGCATCGGTGGTTCCGGAAACCACTGTTCTATCCGTTGAACTATGGGTGCCTTGAGAATCTATGTCTTATGAAAAGTTTAGCAGGCAAATCAGCTAAAATTCCGCCTTGTCTCTCTACGTCCAACAATACTCAGGGATAATTCATACCGCCTAGACCATCGTTTGCAAACAAAGAAATCCCATTGATCGGGCCAAGGGCGCGAGCGTGCATTGGTGAGATCGGACACAATCGGGCCGGCCTGTCTTTCCATTCCCCACTGACCATCAAAAATGTGGGGCAAACCACACAAAAAATGTCGACTATACAGCACTTTGTATACAGGCTAGCGGAACGGTCTGCGACCCAACTGTTAAGCGCATGAGCATCATCACCCTGAGAATAGGAGCCGCTTCGTGAGATATACTATCAATCTCGCAAGCTTACTCGTGCTCTTGGCACTGGGAGTCTCACTCCCACTGGTTGGAGGCGAGTCACCCGTTTGCAGTTACGAAGCGAAGACTCGCACGCTCAAAGTGGCTCTTGGCGGATCAGATCGCTTTCAGTATGTCTTCAACAAGGGCGGTGCGATCAACGGAATTTTCGATTTGGTGATCGCTCCGAAGCAGAATCTGATTGGGACATCGTTTCAGGGAGAGACCACCGACCGGGTAATTCAGTGGACCTATTGGAACAGGCGCTACAAAGTGCCGAGCAACCCGGTGGGCTCCAAGGACCGGCGTGCCAACGCCACGATGGAGGGATCGTTTGGTGATGCCGCCACCTGCGACGTGGTGACGACGCCAGCCAGTGGGCCGAGCCGCAAGCTCCGCTTCGTCTCGCGTCTGCAGCATTGGTTCTATGCGAACCTCGACGTTCACGGCACGCCCGATTTTCTCACGACCTCAGATTACGAGGTGCTCGACGATGGAAGCTTGAAACTGACGCGCTGCGTGACAAGGCAGCCGTGGAAGCTCACGAACATCTACGAGGAGCATCGGAACGAAACGACATGGGTGCCGACTTTGAAGGCCGAGACGACGATGGTCTGTGAACAATACTCGAGCGGATCGTATACATCGTATTTTGAGGGCTGGTCGCCCTTCCGTCGGACCGTGCTCTCAATGCAGAAACACGGGTTAGGCACCTTCAGCGGTGACGGCTATCGATTTTGGAAGCCGCAGGAGCTCGGTGGATGGGCGATGGCATACGGAAAAGATCAGGCAGTGGCAATCGTCTTTGGTAAGACGGAGCACGGCGACCCGGCCTGCAAGCTTCAAGTCTCTTTCAATAAAATGGATCTGCCCGAAGCAAATCTTAACATCCTGATGCCAGCGGTGGAGACTTCATGGCCGGATCACAAGACGCTGACGCAAGTTCTCATCCTCGTTCCGGGCGCTCCTGCCGATGTGGAGCGACGTGCCACGTCATGGGCTGATAGTGTCCCGGTTCCGACCATCAGCGATGCCAACGTCTCTCAAAAGTCAAAAGCAAACTAGGAGGGTAAGATTGATCCCTGACGCTTGAACACTACCCACTGCGGCTTCCAGTCGATGGGGGTGTGCGCGGGCACCAAGCCAGGGTGGCCCAGGGCGCGCATCGGAGACGGGGTGAGTAGGGGACTTGTAAAGACTCACTTCTTCTTGATCGTCGCCTCAAGCTCGCGGGTAAGTTTGGCAGCTTCGGCCTTTTGTTCTTTGGTCATTTTCGACTCTACTTCTTTCATGCATGTTTTGCTGTACGCATCCCCGCCAGCACTGGCGAGGCTTAACCAAGCATGGGCTTGGGGGAGGTCTATGGTCACACCTTCGCCTTTATAGTAGCAGACGCCCAACAATGCCTGCGCCAACGCCAACCCCTGTTCCGCTGCCTTGCGATACCATTTGATGCCTTCCTTTCCGTCCTTGGTCACGCCTTGGCCATATTTGTAGCTGAAGCCAAGATCGAACTGTGCATTTGCAACCCCCTGATCTGCGGCCAGGCGATACCACTTCACGGCTTCATTGTTATCCCTGATCACGCCTTGGCCTTCGTGGTAGCAGAAGCCCAGCTCATACTGCGCATTCGCATACCCCTGATCCGCTGCCTTGCGAAACCACTTCACGGCTTCTTTGTTGTCCTTGATCACGTCTTGACCATTGGCGTAGCAGGTGGCCAGCTCATGCTGAGACGCCGCATCCCCCTGCTCTGCCTTCGCCTTCAGTTTAGTGATATCGATGTCCTCGGCGATGGCGAGCAACCTGCCGAAGATTAAACAGCTGAACGTGAGGACGAATGCGAGTCGTGTCTTCATGCGCCAAGCGTGGCACTCGACTGTGGAACTAGCAAGATTATATCTATCGCCACGATACCAGCCAGCCCGCTTTCCTGCCTCCGTTCTCATTTCTTCTTAATCATCGCCTCAAGCTCGCCGACAAGTTTGGCAGCTTCGGCTTTTTGTTCCGGGGTCATTTGCGAATCTATTAGCTTCAAAGCTTTTTTGCCCATTTCAGACCCGCCAACACTCGCGAGGTTGCACCATGCGTGACCCTGGACGAGGTCTTTGGTCACGCCTTTGCCACTGTAGTAGTAGACGCCCAGATTATACTGCGCACTCGCATCACCCTGCTCCGCCGCCTTGCGATACCACTTCATGGCTTCGACGTCATCCTTCGGGACACCCCGGCCGCCGTCATACATGAGTCCAAGGAGCCATTGCCCACCGGAATCACCTTGCTCGGCCGACTTGCGATACCACTTCACCGCCTCGGCGTCGTCCTTCGGGACACCTCGGCCACCATCATACATCAATCCGAGCGAGCATTGAGCAGCGGCATGCCCCTGCTCGGCCGCCTTGCGAAACCATTTCACCGCCTCGGCATCGTCCTTCGTGACGCCCTCGCCCTTGGCATACTTCATCCCGAGGTTGAACTGCGCAGTGGCATGGCCCTGATACGCCGCCTTGCGAAACCACTTCACCGCCTCGACGTCGTCCTTCGGAACGCCCTCGCCCTTGGCATAATCCACCCCGAGGTTGACCTGCGCAGCGGCGTGGCCCAGATACGCCGCCTTGCGATACCACTTCACGGCCTCGGCTTCGTCCTTCGGGACGCCTTCGCCCTTGGCATACATTACCCCGAGGTTATTTAGCGCAGCGGCATTCCCCTGATCTGCCGCCTTGCGAAACCACTTCACCGCCTCAACATCATCCTTGGATACGCCTTCGCCCTTGGCATAATTCACCCCGAGATTGAACTGAGCGGCGGCATGGCCCTGATCTGCCGCGCTGCGATACCACTTCACCGACTCAACATCATCCTTGGACACGCCTTCGCCGTCAGCATACATTTTCCCAAGGGCAAATTGCCCATCGGCATCACCTTGCTCGGCCGCCTTGCGATACCACTTCACCGCCTCGACTCCGTCTTGGGTCACGCCCGACCCCCATTTATACAACGATCCGAGCGTCCTCATGGCAGTCCTGTCACCCCTTTCCGCTTTGGCCCGTGTCACTAGTACGCTCTCCGCGTGGCTAATCCCGCCAACTAGGAACGAGTAGCCCAAAAGCACAGCAAAGAAGCTCCGCGTATTCATGGATCCAACCTTGCTCGTGTGAGTCCAAGCGTCAACTGCCACTCATTGCTCCAGCATGACTTGCACTGTAGCGACATCCTCGACCATGCCGACGACGAGAAAGAAAAATAAAAACGAAATGGAAATTCAGGTCATCGTTGAATCTCACTTCTTCTTGTCCTTCGCGCTCTTGATCATCGCCTCAAGCTCACGGGCAAGCTTGGCAGCTTCGGCTTTTTGTTCCGGGGTCATTTGCGAATCTATTAGCTTCGAAGCTTTTTTGCCCATTTCAGACCCGCCAACGCTCGCGAGGCTGCACCATGCGTGGCCCTGGGCGAAGTCCCTACTCACGCCTTTGCCATTGGCGTAGCAGACGCCCAGATTATACTGCGCACTCGCATCACCCTGCTCCGCCGCCTTGCGAAACCATTCCACGGCCTCGGCTTCATTTTTGATCACGCCTTTGCCACTGTAGTAGCAGACGCCCAGATTATACTGCGCACTCGCATCACCCTGCTTCGCCGCCCTGCGAAACCACTTCACGGCTTCGACTTCGTTCTGGGTCACGCGGTCGCCTATGGCGTATTGGAAGCCCAGTCTGTATTGCGCCGCCGCG
>JANNQW010000190.1:0-7449 GCA_031400955.1 Verrucomicrobiota bacterium | reverse complement strand
ATGCAGGAAAAAAAGGACGTGGCCGGGCGCAAGCGCAGCTCACACCTCACACTGCTGGCGGAGTCAGACGAAGGCTACGCAAACCTCGTGAAGCTCATCACCAAGGCGCACCTCGACGGGATGTATTATAAACCGCGCATCGACAAGGCTGCGCTGGCCGAACACTCGCGTGGCCTGATCTGTCTGAGCGGCTGCATCAACGGCGAAATTAATGAATTTCTCCTAAGCGACCGCGCCGACGAAGCCCGAAAAAGCTTGGGTGAATTCCGCGACATCTTCGGCCCGGAAAACTTTTTCCTCGAACTGCACAATCACGGCATGTCGCAGCAGCACAAATCCATCGTGCAGCTCAATGCTTGGGCCAAGGAGTTCGGACTGAAGACCGTCGCGGCCAACGATGTTCATTTTCTCAATCGCGAGGATCACGAATCACATGACATCATGATTTGCGTGGGCACGGCTGCGAACGTCCACGACGAGAAGCGTCTGCGCTATTCGCCGGAGGTTCATTTCAAAACCGCCGAGGAGATGCGCACAATCTTCGCGGAAATGCCTGAAGCCTGCGACATGACGCTGGAGATCGCGGAACGCTGCAACGTCAAACTTCACCTCGATTCCAAGAGCATCGCGAAATATCCCAAGTTTCCACCGCCAAAAGGGCACACGCGAGAAAGCTACCTGCACCAGCTCTGCATCGAAGGCATGGAGCAACGCTACGGTCGCGACCGTTCGTTGAACGACACAACCCTGCGCTCCCGCCTCGATTACGAACTGGGCGTCATCAACCAGATGAACTTCACGAGCTACTTCCTGATCGTATGGGAGTTCATCAAGTGGGCCAAAGATAACGGCATCCCCGTCGGCCCCGGCCGTGGTTCAGCCGCAGGATCACTCGCTTCCTATGCCCTGGGCATCACCGACCTCTGCCCGCTGCAGTTCGGTCTGATCTTCGAGCGCTTCCTCAATCCTGAACGTATTTCGCCTCCCGACGTCGATATCGACTTCTGCCAGACTCGCCGCGGCGAGGTCATCGATCACGTGCGCAATCTTTACGGCGAGAGAAGCGTGAGTCACATCATCACCTTCGGCACCATGGGCGCGAAGAGCGTCGTGCGCGATGTGGGTCGGGTTCTCGGCTGGGGCTACGGCGAAGGCGACCGCATCGCCAAGATGATTCCGGCAGAATTGAACATGACGCTGGCGAAGGCGCGCGAGATGAACCCGGAGCTGGAGGCCGCCATCGGAAACGATCCGCGCATCCAGGAACTCTGGCGGCACGCCACCTTCCTCGAAGGCATCAAGCGCAATGCCGGCATTCATGCCGCAGGCATTGTCATCGGCGACCAGCCGCTCGATACTTTCGTCCCGCTCACACGAGGCAACGCCGAGGAAGTCGTGAGCCAGTTTGCCATGGAGCCGCTCTCCGAGTTGGGCATGCTCAAGATGGACTTCCTCGGTCTGAAAACTCTGACCGTCATCAAAGACGCAGTGGACTTCGTTCGGTTGCGCGTGCCAGATTTCGATCTGGAGAAAGTGCCGCTCGATGACCAGAAGACCTACGAACTCGTTAAACGCGGCGAGACCGTCGCAGTCTTCCAGATGGAATCCGGCGGCATGGTGAATACCTGCAAGCAGCTGGCCCCAGACCGCATCGAGGAAATCATCGCCTTGATCGCCCTCTACCGGCCGGGCCCGATGGATCTGATTCCTGATTTCGTTGCGCGCAAGAAGGGCACGCAAAAGGTTTCATACCTGCATCCGCTGCTGGAAGAAGTGAGCAAGGAGACCTTCGGTATCCTTGTCTATCAGGAACAGGTGCAGCAGGCGGCCAACCTGCTCGCCGGCTACACGCTCGGCGCGGCGGACGTGTTGCGCCGGGCGATGGGCAAAAAGAAAAAGGAAGAGATGGAGGAGCAGCGGGCGATCTTCGTAAAAGGCTGCAAGGAGACGAACGACATCACCGACAAGCGCGCGAACGACATCTTCGATTTGCTGGAAAAATTTGCCGGTTACGGCTTCAACAAGTCGCACTCCGCCGCCTATGGCATCGTCACCTATCGCACCGCCTATTTGAAGGCGAACTATCCGGTCGAGTTCATGGCGGCCACGTTGTCCTATGAAATCAACAACACGGACAAGATCTCTGGATTTGTCAGCGAATGCCAGCGCATGGGCATCAAGATTCTGCCTCCGGACGTGAACAAGAGTTCACTGAAGTTCGCCCCGGATACCACCGGAGACTCGACGACACCCAACGCCATCCACTACGGCCTCTCCGCGATCAAGAACGTGGGCGAGAAGGCGATGGAAGCCGCGATCATCGAACGCAAAGCGAACGGTGTCTTCAAAGATGCGGAAGATTTCCTCGCACGCCTCGATTCTACTTTGATCAACAAGCGCATGTTAGAATCGCTCATCAAGGTAGGTGCGCTCGACTTCGGCGGCGAGCACCGCGCATCGTTGTTCAACCGCATGGACCAGATGCTGGGCGATGCGGCTTCGCAGCAGAAACAGCAACGCAGCGGCCAGATCAGCCTGTTCGACGACGTTGCAATGACCGCCACGCGCACCAGCTCCCGCGTGCGGGAAGATGTGCCTGAATGGAGCAAGGAAGAGGTGATGGGCTACGAAAAGGAACTGCTGGGATTTTACGTCTCCGGACATCCGCTCGACAAATATCGCGGCGTCTTCGACAGCCCGAAGGTGACCCGGCTGGCCGACCTCGAACTGGCAGCAGACAAGAGCGACAGCGTGCACTGCGCGGGCTTCATCCAGAAGATGGACGTGAAGTTCACCAAGAAAGACAACCGTGCGTTCGCCACTTTCACGCTGGAAGATTTTTCCGGCAGCGCGGAAGCCATTGCCTGGAACGAGTCATACGAAAAATACAAGGACCTCATCAAAGACGGTGCCGCCATCGGTGTTCGCGCACGCTGCAAGAAAGACGACCGCACCGAGGCCGTTGCACTCATCGTTCAGGAAATCAAACCCCTGAAACCAAAAACCGCCAAGGACAGCGGAACCGTGCCGAACGGAACCCCTGTCAACGGTGATCGCGTGCCTCTCGTGCTTACACTGGATGGCAGCCGGCACGGCGCGAACGACCTTGAAGCCATCGGGCAGGCACTGGCGGCGCATCCAGGTGCAGTCGCAGTTCACTTCAACATCCGGCTGCCGTCAGGAAAAGCCGTAAGGCTTGCCGCCGCCCAAGATTGGTGTGTAGAGGATTGCGATTCACTCCGCGACGGGCTTAAAAAATGGCTCAAGTGAGCCCGGAATGCTTGCGTCCGGTGCCTGCGGTGATCGCCTCGAAGTAGGCATCTTCCATCACTGCGATTTGCGTTTCACTCCCAAATTTCGCCCGCAATGAAGCTGCGGCATTTTCTGAACAACGGGAGAGAAGTGTTGCATCACTCATCATGCGCATGATCGCTTTTGCCAGTTCCTCCGGCGAGTGCTCCGGCACCAGCAATCCATCATGTTCGTTCGTCACCGCCTCAGGAATCCCGCCATGCAAGGTGGCCACGACCGGCAGTCCAGTCGCCATGGCCTCAAGCATTGAATTCGGTATGCCTTCCTGATCATCGACTTTCGTCTTTTCGCTCGCGTGAAGAAACAAATGCGCCCGCTGGTATTCAGCAATGAGTTGCTCCTGGGTGAGCCAACCGGGCACTTCGACACAGTCGCTCAACCCAAGCTGCGCCACGGTATCAGCAATCTTCTCACGGAGCGGCCCGTCACCACAGATGAGATAGCGGAAGTGTGGAAAGCGGCGCTTCACGATGGTCAGTGCCTGGAGCGTGGTCAAGATGCCCTTCTTCTGAATCAAACGACACGCCTGCACGAAACGCCAGGGCGGTGAAGCGAGCGATGCCTCCGGCTTCACGTCCTCTGAAAGTGAAGTGAAGCGGGATGCTTCACCTGCTTTGGGTGGCGTGCGCACCAATGCGGGGAGGTGTTCCAATGGAATCGGCGTGTGGTTGAGGCGCAGTTTTTTTCGCGGACAACCAAGCTGCTCCAGTTTGATCAGGAGCGATTCACTGCGCGCCATGACTATCTTCGCCTCAGCAAAAACGATCTTTAGTTTTTCCACGTAACTTTTTCTCTCGAGAAATTTCGAAACATCCACTCCATGGAAGGAAACCACCCAGGGGCCGCCCCAAGCCTGGAGCATATCAAGGTAGTGCACCGCCTTGTGTCCGTAATAAACATGCACGAGATCCGGGTTGTCGCTCTTCAACCGTTTGACGAGATCGTATGCGTAGTGGGGCCGCACTTGCTTGTTAATCGGAAACGGTGGCGGCCATTGCTTCACCACGTATTTGAACCAAAATCGCAGGATGAAATTCCCTCGCAGTCGCGGGCGAGCGAGTTTCGCCAGTGTGACTACCGGATCGAACGGGAACATCTCCTCATTTCGATGCAACTGCGTGTAGACTTTGGTTCGCCACTGACGGAGCCCCGTCACCTGACGGTAGATGCTCTGCATCTCCGGCTTCAAAAATGTGCCGCAGAGCGAGATAACAAGCGGGCGGTTGTCGGTGGCGTCAGACATGTTGCTTCAAGGCTATGGCTTCATCATACACCGCCTCCAGCTTCGCCAACTGAGCAGCAGACGCAAAATTCTCCCGGACATCTTTCGCGGCGGACACACTCATGTGCGTCCAGCACGTATGATCAGTCGCCAGACTGATCATCGCTTCGTGCAAGGCATGGCGATCACGCTCGGCAACCAGAATGCCGCTCACGCCATCGCGCACGGCTTCGGGAATGCCGCCGTGCCGCGTGGCAATCACCGGCAGCCCGGTGGCCATGGCTTCGAGCATGGAATTGGGCACGCCTTCCTGATTTTGATCATCGGTCATTCGGCTCGGGTGCAGAAAAACATGCGATCGCTGATAGAGTTCGCAGAGTTCCGAACCATTGAGGAATCCGGCAAAGATCACCTTGTCATGCAGGCCGAGTTGATCGCGCAACTTCTCCAGCTTCATACGGAGTGGCCCATCTCCTGCGATGGTATAATGCGCCAGGGGAAATCTCGCGCTGAACTTCGCGAAGGCATAAAGCGCATCGTCGATCCCCTTCTTCTCGATTAATCGGCATGCCTGCACAAAACGCCACGCGTCATCGACTGGCGCAATGCGCTGCACGAATGAATACTGTTCCAGCGGAATTCCAGTGCGATTCATGCGCAACTTGTTTTCCGGGCAGCCCAGTTCCCGCAATCGATCCAACAGCGAATCTGATCGCGCCAGCACCAGTGTGCTAGCCTGGAGCACGTCGCGCAGCTTTGATTCATAACTCGAATCATGGGCGCGAGTTTGTATGTCCATGCCGTGAAACGAAACCACGACAGGTTGCGGCCAGCGTTGAATGAAGGGCAGCAAATGCACGCCGGTGTGCCCGAAGTAAACGTGCATCAAGTCGGCGTGCCGCCGCTCCAGCAATCGCGCGAGCACACCGTATTCGCCGCGATAAACAATCGGCGCTTCACGCCGGATGTATTTCAGCCAGAAGCGCCGGATGAAATTACTCCGCACGCCTGGCGCAAGTTCAATGCCGCCCTCGGCCATGGGATACATCTCCGCGTGCTGGCGTTCTTTGCAGATCACGAAGGTGTCGTAGCGCCGCAGACCGGTGATCTGCCGGTAGATGTGGCGCATCTCCGGCTTCAGGAACGTCGTGCAATAGCTTGCGACAGTCGGCATGACTCACTCCACGTCGTGTGCGATCACCTTGGCAAGATGGGCAATTAACTTGTCCATGCCCGTGCCCTCGTTTGCGGAAACCGGGAATATCTTCACACGCTTGAAGCGGTCCTTCAGGCGCGAGACATTCTCATCCGCCTCCGGCAGATCCATCTTGTTGGCCAGAATGCACCAAGGACGCTTGGACAACTCCTCGGAATAGAGCTTAATCTCGGTGCGCAGTGTTTCTATGTCTTTCACCGGATCACGCGCCTCACTCCCGGCGGCATCCACCACGAAAAGCAGTAGACGACAGCGCATGATGTGGCGCAGAAAATCGTGTCCCAGCCCTACGTTCGCGTGCGCGCCTTCGATCAGACCGGGGATGTCCGCCACTGTGCCGCGACTGTTCTCCCCGAAGATGACCACACCCACGTGCGGTTGCAGCGTGGTGAACGGATAATTGGCGATCTTCGGCCGCGCGGCGGACAACTTGGTGAGCAACGTGGACTTGCCGGCATTCGGGAAACCGACCAGTCCAGCATCCGCGATGCTGCGGAGTTCGAACATGAAATACCCTTCCTCGCCTGGCAGGCCCGGTGTGCACTCGCGCGGAGCCTGATTCGTGGGCGATTTGAAATGATCGTTCCCTTTGCCGCCGCGTCCGCCTTTGCACAGAATAAATTTTTGCCCGACCTCGGTCAAGTCGGCGAAATGCTCCTGCCGCATCTCACCCTCATCATCTTCCACCATGCGGCTGATGACCAGTCCCGCCGGCACCCGGAAGATGCCGTCCTTTCCCGCCTTGCCGTAGCAGAGCGATCCTTGGCCGGCCGTGCCGCTCTCAGCAGCCAACCTGCTGTTGTAGAAAAAATTGCGCAGACTGTCGGTGCTGTTGTCCACAACGAGGATCACGTCACCGCCCTTCCCGCCGTCGCCTCCATCGGGGCCGCCCTTGGGCCGGAATTTGCCGCGGTGAAAATGCACGATGCCATCCCCGCCTTTTCCGGCGCGGGCGAATACTTTGATATGATCTACAAACACCCGTGCAGTATCGGGAGGATGAGCGGGGCGTCAATACGGTTGACCATGCATCTCGAAAGGACTTTGCTATGAAATGAATGAATCAGACTCCAGTAAATCCGGTGCCGGGAAAGGAGTCATCATCGTCGTCGCGGCGCTGTTGCTTTATGTTGGCAGCTATGGGCCGGCCTGGGGATTGGTCTATCACGCGAGGATTTCAGCCTCAGCCCAAGGATTTTGCAGCAAATTCTACGCGCCCCTGCTTTGGGTCAGGATGAACACGCCTCTCGCGAGACCGTTGAATGCCTATGTTGACTGGTGGGTTCTCGCTCTCGCGGAGCGTGAGCTTCCTCAACCCCGTTGAAGCCTTCAAACCTTGTTGCCATAACACCCCCGCCCGCTAATCTCGCCACCATGTCAAAAATCCTTCGCATCCTTCTCTGGATAGGCATCTCTGTTTTGGGAGCGGCGGCGGTTGCGGTTTCCGCCTTTCATCGCGGTGAACAAATCAACGCCATGTGGCTGGTGGTGGCGGGGCTCTGCACTTTCGCGGTGAGCTACCGCTTCTACAGCAAGTGGCTGGTGACCAAGGTGCTCGTGCTCGACGAACGCCGCGCACCGCCCGCGATCACAAACAATGACGGAAAAGATTTTGTGCCGACGCACAAGTGGGTCGTATTCGGCCATCATTTCGCAGCCATCGCGGGACCGGGACCGCTGGTGGGACCGGTGCTGGCGG
>JANNQW010000189.1:0-2512 GCA_031400955.1 Verrucomicrobiota bacterium | reverse complement strand
GCTTTTGCAAAAGGCCAAGGAACTCGCTGCAAGTTGGAGCAAGCAGGGACGCGAGGAAGCGAGCCGCTCGCAGTGGATCAAAGACGCCACGGAACTGATGTTGCAGATCGATGCGCTGCGCCAGCGCCGCGTGGAGGCGATGCCGGAGTCGGAAGTGAATACGGTGAACGGAGCTCCATCATCCGGGTCAGGATCCAGTCATACAGACCCTTTCAGTGCCAGAACAAGTCCCTCAGCCGAGGAGGCGAGTCCCAGTTCCGTTGCTGCGGCTCCGGCACTAGCAACGGCAGGGGCCGGTGGAGGGTTTGGAAGAGGCATAGCCGGGATCGCGGACAGAGAAATTTCCAGGAGAAGGTCGCCGAATGAGACTAAAGCAGATGCTTCTGCGGGAGACGCAGTGCTGGCTTCTACCATCGAGGTGAAACCCTGGAATCCGGACACGCCCTACCTGAAGCGACTCAAAAAGGCGGATGATGCTTATGCGGCTTATCTCAAGGAACGGAAAGATAATGCCAAGAGTTCGGCGTTCTTCCTCGATTGCGCGGACTTTTTCCGTGAGGAGAAAAAGGACGAGCGCATCGCACTGCGAGTGCTGTCGAACCTGGCGGAGATGGAGCTGGAGAGCGCGCCGCTGCTGCGGATTCTGGCGTATCGGTTGCTGCAGATTGGGAAGCATGATCTGGCGGTGCCGCTGTTTGAAGAAGTGCTGAAGATGCGCGGCGAAGAACCACAGAGTCGGCGCGATCTGGCGCTGGCGCTTTCACGGATGGGAAATCCCGACGTGCAGCGCGCGGCGAATTTGCTGTGGGAGGTGGTGAAGAAAAACTGGGACGGACGCTTTCCCGGCATTGAGATCATTGCACTGCATGAGCTGAATGATCTGGTGGCGCGCTCCGGAAAAGACGGTGTGAATGCCAAGAAGGCCGGGATCGAAAAACGGTTCATGGAAGCGGTTCCCGTCGACCTGCGCGTGGTGCTGACGTGGGATGCGGACAACACGGATATTGACCTGTGGGTGACCGACCCTGCCGGCGAGACTTGCATTTATAACCACAACCGCACGCAGACCGGCGGGCGCATGAGCAATGATTTCACGCAGGGCTACGGGCCGGAGGTGTTCACGATCACGCGGGCGTTGCCGGGCACTTACACCGTGCGTGTGAACTATTACGGCAACCACCAGCAGAAGTTCTCCGGCGCGACCACTGTGCAGATCGAGTTCCAGACGGCATTTGATCAACCCGGATCGAAGCGTCAGGCGGTGACGCGTCGTCTGACCGATCAGCGCGAAGTGATCGAGGTCGGCAAGTTTGTCTTCAAGCCGGAGATGACGGGCGCGCAGTGATGCGCTGCGATTTGGATTTGAAGAAGTAGTCCGCCTGTCCTTAGGCGGTTATCTCGCATGAGCCGCCTGAGGACAGGCGGACTACTTTGGCGCATCGAATTCCGACACGATCAGCGGGTAATCCGTGATCTGTGTGAGCTTGATGCCGTAGAGTTTGCAGATGGCGCGGGCTTCGGAGTCGGGGTAGCCATCGCGGAAGTAGATTTCTTTGACGCCATAAGCGCAGAGCATCTGGGTGCAACTCGTGCAGGGTTCCGTGGTGCAGGCGATGAGCTTGACGTTGCCGCGGGTGAAGAGGGAGCAGAGGTTGACCTCGGCGTGAAGCATGAATTTGCGGCGCTGGTCGCGGTCGAGCCAGAATTCATGGTCGGCGTCGAAGCCGGGAGCGAGGCCGTTGTAGGCCGTGCCGATGACGCGGTTGTCGTGATCGAAGGCGACGGCACCGACTTTGCGAAAGGGATCCTCCGAGCGCAGGCTGGCGACGTGAGCCAGGGCCATGGCGTATTCCGGGATGGTCAGACGCGTGCGGCGGGGGACGGCTGGCTTGGATTTTTTTGAGGGCATGGCGGGGAAAGGATGAAGGATGAAGGATGAAGGATGGTCAACTTGGAACAAGGGCCGGGTGCGGATTACGCTTGTGCTTGGCTCTGGCAAAAGATGTAACTTTGAATTTGTCTGCGGCGCGAGTCGGCTATGATGCGCGATGCTTGGCGAGTCAAATTTTAAGAAGGTATTGCGCGATGCGCAGGTAAAACGCTGGCTGGAGCCGGGGCTGGTGCTTGCGGTGATGGCGCTGGTGCTGGGGATTATGAGTTACCGGATGATGCGCGGTGAATGGTGGGCGGTGCTGGATGGTGCCAAGCCCAAGCCGGAGGACTTTGCGCGCTGGGGAACTTATTGGGCGGTGACGATCAATGCGCTGATTCTGGGTGCGGGAGCCCTGTTCGTCGCGATCCGGCTGAATGTCATCGTGCGCCGGGTGCTGCGCGGGAAGGAAGAAGAAATCGGAAGTCGAAATGCGGAATGCGGAATGTCGAATTCGAAAGATGTGCGGAATTCGATTCGGCGTCGCGAGTGGCTCTGGCTGTTGCTGGTGCTGACGCTGGCGGGTGGGCTGCGCTGGCCGCGAATGGATTTGTCCTTTTACAATGATGAGGTGCACACGTT
>JANNQW010000188.1:0-9473 GCA_031400955.1 Verrucomicrobiota bacterium | reverse complement strand
AGATTACGCGCAAAATTCGCAGATTTGGCAAGTCTTGGTATAATGGATTACAAAAAATTGCTTGCTGACAAGCCGCCCAGCGCACGAATATCGCCACTCGTAGCCTGCCTTCCCGAATCCATCTCACGCCTACAATCATTGAATCCAACTTATGAACTGGGAAGAAAAATACCAAGCGGGTGAAGTCTTTTGGGATCGCGGCGGGCCATCGCTGCCTATGAAGCAGTATCTGGAGCGGCATCCGGTGCGCGGGCGCGCGCTGGTGCCGGGCTGCGGTCGCGGACACGAGGTGGCGCTGGCGATGGAGCACGGATTGGATGCCATCGGACTGGACATCGCGCCGACTGGAATTGCGGAGGCTCGTGTGCAGTATCCGCATCTGGCGGAGCGTTTCGTGATCGGGGATCTGTTTGATCCGCCGGCTGAGATGCGCGGTGCCTATGATGTGGTGCTGGAACACACATGCATGAGCGCACTGCCTTCGGAATTGCGCGCCGATTACCGGCGTGGCATCGATCTTACGCTGCGCCCCGGAGGCTTGCTGATCGGCGTGTGGTTCATCGATCCAGCACTCGACCCTGGGCATGAGGGGCCTCCTTATCCGTTCAGCGTTCCTGATCTGACGGCGCTCTTCGCCGAGGGTTACGAAGTCGTAGACGATTATGTTCCCAATGTAGCCTTCGACGGGCGCGAAGGACGGGAGCGGCTGCGTGCGCTGCGGCGTGTGGGATGATGCGCGCTTAAACCGCGCGCCGCTTCTTGGAAAATAATCCGTATTTCGGACTGAAGATATAACTGAGCACGAAGATCGCGCCAAGCACGAGCACGATGGTGGAACTGATGTGCCAGCCCAAGGGGTAGCTTAAAAAGAAAGCGGTGGTTGCTCCGAACGCGCCGACCAATCCGCCCCCGATGAACATGGTTCGCGCGGAGTTGGTGAAGAGATAGACGGTGGCGGCCGGCGCGACGAGCAGACCGACGCTGAGAATGCAGCCCACGGCTTGAAGCGAGGTGATGAGCACCAGAATGATCATGGCGAAAAGCCCGTAGCTTAGGAGTTGCACCGGCACACCGAGGCTGGCGGCGACGTTGGGCTCGAAAAGATAAATCAGGATCGGGCGCTGCAGTGCTATCAATGCCAGAACGGCGGCGGTGCTGATGCCGAAGGCGAGCCACAGATCCGAATCCGACATGCCGAGAATGCTGCCGAATAGCCACTCATCGAGCTTTTGACGCAGGTCGAGTTTGGAGAGCAGGATGTAACCGCCTGCGAAGGCTGAGGTGTAGAGAATGCCGAGCGCTGTGTCTTCGTCGATGCGGGAAGTGCGTGCCACGAAGATCGAACCCAGGCCGACGAACAACGCGGCGAAGATCGCGCCAATGAGCGCGCTCCATTGCGAAAGTCCGACCAAGAGCACGGCGAGAGCGATGCCGGGAAACAGCGCGTGCGAGAGCGTGTCCACTTTGAGCGCGGCCTTGCGCAGCACGACGAAGGCACTGACAAAACCATTGCCGAAACCAAAGAGCACGCAGGCCAGCAGTGCGCGGCGGGCGATGGGCTCTTGGAAGAAATCGCTGAAGGAGGACATGGGAAGCGAAGGATGAAGGATGAGGGGTGAAGAGTTAGTTGAGTGTGGTGTAGGCTTCGGCGATTTTTTCCTGGGTAAATGATTCTTTTACAGGGCCGAAGGCGATCTGACTGCCGGCTTTGAGCAAGAGGACATCGTCAAAAGTATTCGCGACCGTTTGCAAATCATGGTGGCTGGCTATGAGGAGGCGGCCTTCTTTCGTAAGATCGCGGAAGAGGCCGGAGAGTGTGTCCTGCGCCGGTTTGTCGAGACCTGAGAACGGTTCATCGAGCAAAAGAACATGGGCTTCCTGGGCAAGGGCGCGGGCGATGAAGGCGCGCTGCTGCTGGCCGCCGCTCAACGCACTGATCTGGCGGTCTTGCAGATCAAGAAGTTGCATGGCGGACAAGGCGCGTTGCACGATTTCAGCATCATGTTTCGCATAGCTGCGCCACCAGCCGGTGCTGGGGTAGCGGCCCATCTCGACGAGGCCGCGCACGGTGATGGGAAAGTTCCAGTCGATGTCGCCGCGCTGCGGGAGATAGGCGATCTCTCGACTGCTGCACGTGAGCGTTTTGCCGCGCCAGATAATTTTTCCGGTGTCCGGCCGGATCAGGCCGGCGAGGCATTTGAGCAGGGTGCTTTTGCCTGCGCCGTTGGGTCCGATGAGCGCAAGACTGCGGCTGCACTCGGTGGTGAAGGAGACATCCTGCAACGCTTTCACTTCACGATAGCTTGCGTTGAGCGTGGTGACTTCGAGTTGGTGATGATGCGTGTGCTTTTCGTGCGCGCCCCAGCAGACATGGCCATCGCCGTGCGTGTGCGGATGATTGTGGCTGTGAGCGCTCACCATTTGAAATTGAGGATTTCGTTCAACAGGAAACCACCGGACCAGCGGGTTTCACGGCGCGTATCGAGTTCATCGGGCTCGAGTTCGACTGTGATTGCAGTGTCAACTGTTCCATCGGGCCACTGCGCCGCCAAGGTCAGCTCAACGCCGTCTTGAGTAATCGGCAGCGAAGCTTCGGTCTCGATGGGGGATGCAAACGGAGTGGAAGAAACGGGGATAAGCTCTTTGTTCCCTTGCTTGAGCGAGAGTGACTTTGGTTGATGGGCGAAACGAATGTGAATGAAGGTGCGCTTGGTGCCTGCGTGTTCTGCTGCTTTTATCGATGTTCCGTTCGCCGGTATCGCATCTGCGTGCGCGACGGTGAGTCGCACCAGCGGAATGGCGAACACCGCGAAGGCGATCGCGCCGATCAGGCAGTGAAGGAGAGGGGAGCCGCGCATGAATGAAAGGATGAAAGATGAAGAGACTACGGCTTTAATGCGGCCACGATTGATTCGACATTGTGCTTGAGCATGGTCTCGAAAGTATGAGCGCCAGCCGAAGTGCCATCGGCGACCAGCGGCTTGGCGGCTTTAGCTCCGGTCTCGCGCGTGATTTCCAGGAGGATTTTCGGGTTGGCTTGATCCTCGGGAAACACGGCGCGGATTTTGTTGTCGCGGATGATCTTCACGGCGTCGGTCACATATTTTGGTGAGGCCGCATCTTCTCGCGAGATGCCGAGCACGGGGATGGTCTTGAAGCCATATTCCTTGCAGAAGTATCCGAACGACGCATGGCCGGTGACGAGCTTGCGGTCGTTTTTCGGAATCTGTGCGAGTTGCTGCTGCGCCCAGTTTTTCAAGGCGGCGAACTTCTTTTGGACGGCGGCGGAGTTGGATTTGTAAGCGTCTTTGTTGGCGGGATCGGCAGCTGAGAATTCATCAGCCACGATGCGCGCGGCCCGCTGCATGTTGTCGGCACTGTGCCACCAGTGGGGATCGATGCCGCTTGCGGTGTGAGCGGGGCAGCACATGAAGACTTCGGAAGCTGCGGAGATTTTTAGCGAGGGAATCGTTTTGCCCACTTCTATGATCTTCACGTTTGGACCGAGGTTGTCGTGCAGTTTGTCGAGGTAAGCCTCCAAATGCTTGCCAGAGGCGAGGACGAGTTTTGCGTCCCGTGCTTCGCCGAGGGTGCGGGTGGTGGGATCGAAATGATGTATGTCCTGGCCGGGTTTGAGGAGATCGACCACGGTGACGTTGGCGCTGCCGACCTGGCGGGCAAGATCGCCTAGAATCGGATGTAGCGCGGCGACTTTGAGTTCAGCCCGTGAGATGCTGGCGAATGCGAGGCCTGCCAGCCCGATGAGGCAATGATGGATGATTTTCATTTTAGTGAAGGATTGATTTTGGAAATTCATTGAAGAATGTGTCAGCGCACCTCGGCCCCGCCCCAGTTGATGCCGATCTGGGTCCAGACACTGCTGGCGCTGCCGAAGTCGCTTCCGTGATCGTAATTGTATTGGGCCCGGAAATACATCGTGCGGTTTTTGTTCAAGTAGTAAGTGAAGGAAGGGCTTAAGCGAAAGCGTTCATCGAGTCCGGCGGAGGGAGTTCCGCTGACATAATCGCCGCGCAAGCCGAACTCCAGGCCATTGTCGAGTCCGTAGGCCAGTGCGGAATACATGCCGAATTCGTTCAGGTCGGCACCATGGGTTTTTCCTGTTGCGGGAGATGGTTCGCTCACCGCGCCGAAGCTGCGGAACATCGCTTCATTGCGCCAGCGGAAGTAGCGCCCCCCGGACTCGTAGCCGTTCTGACGCCATTGGTATTCGAGATGGACTCCATAGATCTGTGTTGTCCTGGCAGCTTCGTTCCGGCCCCAAGCTCCGCTTAGACCGCCGCGGAACTGGTGAAAGTCATTGTAGTCGTAGAGGTTCGTCCAATTCACGACCGTGATGACATCTTCGAAGGTCGCGCCTTCGGCCTCAAACTCCGGTTCGATTGCCGGCTCAGCGTGCTCCTCTTCTTCGAGTTTAGGTGCGACACCGACGCTCACATTGATGAGCGAAGTCCAGTTTACGGGCAGCGTCCAAGTGACTTCGCCGCCGATAGATGTGAGGCCATCTTCGCCGAGGAAGCGCCCATTGACGAGATACTGGTCCACCCAATCAAAGCCGTGCGGGTGGAATGTGTTCTGGATGCCGAAGCGGTTGTAGTAACGTCCGCCCCGCAGTTCGAGACCGCCGGGCAGGTTCTTGAGCTTGCCGAACCACTCCTCATATTGGCCAGCCCAGTTGTCATCCAGGTCAATTTTCGCCGCATAGGCGCCGAAGGCTTCGAAGTATTCGCCCGCACGCAGCGAAGCGGCGAACTCGATGTTCGTGATGTTCCAGCCTTCACGGTCGGGGTCATGATGGCCCACCAGCAGTGAAGCGGGGTCGGTGGTAGAGCCGCCGTAGGCTGAGTTAAAGTGAGCATGCGGGAAAAGGACGCCGCCGAGATTCACGTTTTCGCCCGTGAGCCAGTTGACTTGTTTGGCGGAGTCGTCTGCCCCGATGGGTCCAAGGCAAGTGATGACCGCGAGAAATACGAGGGCAGGGAAGATATTTGAAGGGAGGCGGGACGGAGTTTGCATGAGGAGAATCGTCAGTGAGCGAATAAGAAAACGTGGCCAGATCAATGATTAGTGCAAGTATTTTGCGTTAAGGGATGCGGTGTTTTATCGTCCGGAAAATTGACCCGCTGTAGATTGAGGAATCTTTTATTGTTGCGAATTCAGCCCTTGGGGCTAGCGTCGGTGCTCGTTTTTTGGGTCGGTCGAGCAACCTCTCGTAGAAAGTCGACCCAACGCGCCCCGGTTTCACAACATCCCTGACCTCCCTGATCATCATGGCTAACAAATCCAAGAAAAAGTCCGTCAAAGCTGCAGTCAAAAAGAAAGCAGCTCCGAAGAAAGCAGCCCCGAAAAAGTCTGCTCCGAAATCCAAGGCTGTGAAGCTGAAGAAGAAGGCGAAATCCGCGCCGAAGAAGCCGGTTGCCAAGAAGCCAGCGGCCAAGAAGCCGATTGCCAAGGCGAGCAAGAAGAAAATTGCGCCGACGCCGAAAGCGGTCTCCAAACCAGCCGCCAAAACGGTCAAGGCTGCTCCCGCTCCTATTGTTGTTAAAGGCAAGGCTGCTGCGGCTCAGAAGAACGGTCGCCCTCTTGTATCATATCCGGTCCGTCCATCTACGCCACCACCCAAGCCAATCCGTGGCATCAGTCTCGACGATCTTCCTGCGATTCCTGAAGGCAAGCGTCCGCCTTTGCCTGCTGTATTTTTGAAGAAGCAAAAACAGCGCCTGCTCGATCTGCGCACGCATTTGCTGGAAGCTATCGAGGGTGTTGCCAATGAAAGCATCCGCACCCGACCGGAAGGCAGCGATGCCTCCGTGGGGGGGATGCACATGGGTGATGCGGGCAGTGATGCCTATGACCGCGATTTTGCGCTGAGCCTTTTGAGCAAAGAGCAGGATGCGCTGAATGAAATTCAGGACGCCCTGAAGCGCATCGACCAGCGCAGCTACGGCTACTGCGAGATGACCGGGAAGCGCATCCATGAGGAGCGTCTCGAGGCGCTGCCTTTCACTCGCTTCACTCGCGAGGCGCAGGAGCAGATCGAGCGCAACCAGTTCGCCGGTGGCCCCCGCCGCGTGGCCCCGCGTTCCGTCTTCAAGCTCGACGACGAAAGCGATTCTGAGGACGATGAAGAAGGTGAAGATGATGCGCCCACGCCCGTGGCCACTGAATCAACTGAATTGTGAATCAACCGAATTCGCCGGGCAATGAATCGGCGCTTGACTTCATGAAGGAGTGAACCATTCTAGCATCCCCCTTACCCATGGCTCAGGAAATCATCATACTCGAATGCACCGAAGCGCGCGCCGAAGGCAAGGCGCCATCGCGCTACGTCTCCACGCGCAACAAGAAAAGTCCGCGCACGCCGAACCGGCTTGAGAAGAAAAAATTCAATCCCTTCCTGAACCGTCGCACGCTTCATCGCGAAACCCGCTAGGCCAACACTTTCATCCCATGCAGCCCAAGACCCAGCAACGCCTCATTAATTTCCGCAAGTCGAACCGACGCATGCCGCGGCGCCGGCTCGACATTCAGATCGACAAGGTGACCTATAAGCACCCCGAGATTCTGAGCAAGTTCACCACCGAAACCGGCAAGATACTCCCGCGCCGCATCACGGGCGTCCCCGCTTGGATGCACCGCAAGATCACCAAGGAGATTCGCCGCGCCCGGGCTGTGAACCTGATGCCTTGATCTGCGGATTTCCGCACTTTCGAAACTTTCACGACGTTCCAGCCTCCGGGCTGGGACGTTTTTTGTTCCAAGGTCGTCTTTCATTCCGCTACGGCCCGCAGCGTTCAGACCATGCTTCACGACACCCAGAGCCAGCGCGACGCCCGCGGCATTCCGATCGATCGCGTCGGTGTGAAAAGCCTGCGCTTTCCCTTGCGCATTCGGGATCGCGATCAAGTTGAGCAGTCCACCGTGGCCACGGTTTCACTGGGCGTGGATCTGCCGCACCAATTCAAGGGCACGCACATGAGCCGTTTTGTAGAGGTGCTCCATGCGCACGGTCATGAACTTACCGTGGCCAGCATCGCCGGCATGCCGATCGAGCTCATGAAGAAACTCAACTCGGAGAAGGCCCATGTTGAATTTCGTTTCCCGTATTTCCGCACAAAGAAAGCACCTGTCAGCGGCGCTGAGGGACTTCTGGACTACGGCGTGGTTTTCGCGGTCGACGCCGAGAAGGACAAAGTGGATTTCGTGGTCACCGTCGAAGTTGCCGTGACCACGCTCTGCCCATGCTCCAAGGCTATCAGCACGCGCGGCGCGCACAACCAGCGCGGTGTTGTCACGCTCTCAGTCCGCTTCCGTGAACCAGTCTGGATTGAGGATCTTGTTGAACTCGTTGAGGCCAGCGCCAGCTCCGGTCTTTACAGTCTGCTGAAGCGACCCGACGAGAAATTCGTCACTGAGCAGGCCTACGACAATCCGGTCTTTGTGGAGGATCTCGTGCGGAACGTGGCTCTCCGCGCCCAGGCGCATCCGCAGTTGACGTGGTTCCGGGTCGAGGCGGAAAATTTCGAATCCATCCACAACCACAACGCCTATGCCGTCATCGAGCAGCGATTGAGCGGGGAGCAGGCGCGGGTGTGAGTTTTGTCATTCTTCGTGTTGCAACGAGTTTAATATTTATTGAGCGTCTGATGCTGGTTTAGTGCTCGCCAATCGTTCCTTCTACATGAAGCCCACCCGCCCAGCAGCATACCGAGTCGCGATCATTGGCGTGATTCTGTTGATGATTGCGGGCATGGCTGCGTTGAAGCTTGATTGGAATCCTGCAACCGATCTTGAAGCAGTCCGGGCGAGTTCGGTTGTTGCTCACAATCCACCCCGGCTGAAGGGTAGTGTTCAGGCGTTAACTCCGGGCATTGAGCCAGCGGATATTTCTGCCGTTATTTTGCCGGCCGATGAATTGGCGCAACGAGTGCAACCGAAGGGATCCATCCCCAACGAAGCGATTCTGACATTCGCGTCGATAGCGACCATGTCCGATTTTCTCAATCGCGCCGCCGCTCAGGGACTGGTTGTGAAGGGACGCCTCGATTCTCTGCTTAGTGTGCGCGTCGCCTTTGATTCGCTCGACAAGCTTCGCCGCGAACTGCTGGATCACGGTGGTGACTATGCGGGAATCGGGGCCAATTTTCCGGTGCAGCCGCCGGGAATACCGCCGAAGGAACAGCGCAGCGGCGGCGGTGATTTGCAATTCGGCGACGCCTTGCTCTCGGCCATTGGTGCTGGTCCGGAGGTTAATCGCTCGCTCTGGGGCAAGGGAGTCACGGTCGCGGTGCTGGACTCGGGAGTCTCGGCGCATCCCGCCTTCAGCGAGGGGCAGGTCACGCATGTTGATTTGGTTAAAGATGGCCAGCCGTTTGATGGGCATGGCACCGCAATTGCTTCGTTGATCGTCGGCAATGTCAACGGCGCGCAGGGCGTGTCACCGGCTGCAAAAATTCTTGATGTCCGCATTGCCGGTGCGGGCGGCAGCGACAGCTTTCTGCTCGCGCGCGGAATCGAAATAGCCCTGGAGCGAGGGGCGCAGATCATCAACATCAGTATGGGTTCCTACGGTGATTCACCGGTCGTCGCGCAGGCCATTAATCATGCGTTGCAGCGTGGCGTCGTCGTGGTGGCTTCAGTCGGCAATGACAGTGCCGCTGTCAAAGACTGGCCTGCGGCTTATGTGGGTGTCATTTCGGTGAGCGGAGTGGATGCCGCCGGTCGGCTCGCTTACTATTCCAATTCCGGTGATCCCACGCTGGCCGCGCCGGGAGTGGGAATTCCGTCGGCGTATGCCCAAGGCAACAAGCCCTACCTGGCCATTGGCGACGGAACATCGCAAGCCGCCGCACTCGTGAGCGGCGCAGCGGCTGCTATTTTGAGCCAGGGTGGCAATGTGTTTACCACTCTGTCCAAGAGCGCGCTGAGCATTCCGGCCAACAAGCAGCAGGCCGGAGCAGGTATGCTGCACCTGCCCGTCACCCGCTGAAGCGAGGCGCCTTCCGGTTCCCGCCAGACTTGTTCACTGTCGGTCTACTGTCAGACCGGGAGATCCATGATTCGAGCTTTTGCCAATCAATCTTTTGTTCACCAGCCGACACGGAAGCCGGCAAGCACAGTCTGATTTTCGTAATTCTTGCGCCCCAAGTCTGCTTGATAGGCAATGTAGGCAGCGTAGCGGCTCCAAGCGACGTTCACTGCGGCGGTGAGCAGCGCGCTGTCGCGCCCGATCTTTGGCCCATGGACGGTGAAGTGACTGCTGGGGCTGCCGGCGAAGCGCGCGTCGAAGGGAAGTTCGTCATTGAGGAACTCGTGCTGCCACTGCGCGCTGAAGGAGGGCGTGACATTCGTGCGGCCGACTCTGGTGGTGAAGGCCACGCGCGGGCCGAAGCGGGTGCGCAGGGAGCTTTGGTGCTGCGACTCGATGTGCAGCGGCTCCAGCGAGCCGTGCTCGT
>JANNQW010000187.1:0-13203 GCA_031400955.1 Verrucomicrobiota bacterium | reverse complement strand
CGCCGCCGAGGCAATGCACATCGCCGTAGCCGAGATCATCGCAGAGGATGTAGATGATATTGGGTTTCTCCGCTGCGGCACCGACGTGACACAGGATCGAGATAAAACTGAGAATGGTGAGGATGGACTTCAAGGTTACTTCTTATTTTTGCGTGGTTTCATTTCTTCCAAATGGTTCGGCTTGTCCGGGTTTTCTCCGCCAGATTTCTATTTCGCACTCATGTTCTTCTTGAGCGGCTTTTCGTTAGGTCCGCCGCCAAATTGCTGCCAGTAGAGTTCCTTGAAAGGATTCATATTCGGTCCGGTGACGTTCTCGTTCACCAGCATCGGCTGCACTTCTTGCCACCATTTTTCATAGGCCGCGCGCAGGATCGCAACCACGTCAGCATGTTCGGTAATGACGTTTTTGGTTTCGCCAGGATCGGCTTTGAGGTCGTAGAGTTCTTTGTTGTTCACCAGCGTGAAGCGTGAGTTCTGTATCGCGCAATTTGAGTATTCCGAGTCGTCGGCTTTGCCTTTTCCCCAGCGTCCGACGTGATGCACGAGCGTGCGGTCGGGCCACTCGGATTTGGGATTGGTCAGCAACGGCAGTAGGCTACGGCCCTCGACTTGCTTCCGCACATCGTCGGACAATTTCGCGCCGGTGATTTCTGCGAGCGTCGGAAAAATATCGAGGTGCGCGCTCAAGGCATCGCACTCGGCGCCAGCGGGAATCTTGCCGCCGGGCCAGCGGAAAAAGGCGGTCGCGCGGGTGCCGCCTTGATAAGGCGTGCCTTTGCTGCCGTGCAGTCCGCCGTTGAAGATTTTAGTGCCGGCCGTGCCGCCGTTGTCGCCAGTGAAATAAATGACCAGCGTGTTGTCCTCGATGCCCCATTCCTTGAGTGTCGCGAGCAGCTTACCGAAATTCGTATCGATGTTTTCCAACATCCCGAAAAACTTGGCAGTATCCTCCGACACGCCGGGTTGGCCGCGATATTGTTTGTAATACTCCTCTGGCACCACATGCGGACCGTGGGCGGCGTTGAGCGGGATGTAGGCAAAGAAGGGCTGCTTGGCCGTCCGCTTGGCGTCCATCCACTTGATGGCCTGACCAAAGAACAGGTCCGTGCAGTAGCCCTTGGTCTTCTCGAATTTTCCATTGTGCCAGAGCGCCGGGTCGATGTTCGTGTTGCCCGGTGCGTCGCCGCAGGAGCCGGGATAGGTCTGCCCGATGCCGCCGCCGCCGTGAATATAGACTTCGTCGAAACCGCGGCTCTCGGGCCGATACGCTTCCTCATCGCCCAGATGCCATTTGCCGAAAACGCCGGACGTGTAGCCAACGGTCTTGAGCGTCTGCGGCAGGGTGAAGGTTTTCAAATTCATGCGCTCGCGCTCCAAGATGGTGTGCGTCACGCCATTCTTGAACTCATGCCGTCCGCTCATCAGTGCCGAGCGACAGGGTGAGCAAGTTGGACTGACGTGGAATTGCGTGAACGCGAGACCTTGCGTTTTGAAAGCATCCACTGCCGGCGTGTGCATGATGGGATTGCCAAGACACGCGTAGTCGCCGACGCCAACGTCGTCCGGCATGACCAGGATGATGTTTGGGCGCGTCTGAGCGGCTTGGAGCGCCCATGTTAGATACAGAAAAAATGCAATATGAGTTTTCATGGTTGGGTGGAGGGTTGTAGTGTCAATGTCTCACGCATAAGCGCGGAGACGCAAAGGTAATAAAATCTCTGTTCCATTGCGCATTTGTGTCTGTGCGTGAGACCGATTTGTTTCCATCGCTCGATCAATCAAATGAAGCGCCTGACGCCAGCGCCATTTCCTGCGCGCGTTCTACCTCCAGTTTTTCTCTGACATCCGTTGTCCTGTTCTTCTTCCTTTGCTTGCCTTTGCCCTCTATGGTGATGGAGAGATCGAAGTCATTCTTCTGCGCGATTCCTGGCGTGCTGCGTCCATTGTTAATATAGCCTTGCATGAGCGTCATCATTTTCCCGGCAACCTCCGCGTTCGAGGCCAGGACATCTTTCGTTTCACTCAAATCGGTTTGCAGGTTGTAAAGCTCGCGGCGGCCATCTTTTTGGAAGATGAGTTTCCAAGGGCCTTGTCGAATGGCGAGGTCGCCGGCGGCGGACTGATGGATCGTGGCATCGCGCGTGCCGTCCTTGGTGGTGCCGAGCAACTCGGGAATCAGACTCACGCTGTCTTCACCTGCATTGTCGGGAATTTTCGCGCCGGTAATTTCGCCGGCCGTGGCCATCAAGTCGTTGAGGCAGACGGTGTGATCATTGACCGAGCCCGGTTTCACCTTGCCGGGCCAGCGCACGATGAAAGGCACGCGATGCCCACCTTCATAAATGCTCGTCTTAGAGGCGCGAAGTGGCGCATACGCGCGCCCGGCGGCACCGTTGTCACTGGTGACGATGATGAGCGTGTTGTCGGCCAGATGATTCCGGTCTAGCGCCTCAAGAATCTTGCCAATGAAGGCATCGCCTTCGTAAAGCCAGTCGCCATACTTTGGATCATTCTTCACCAAATCCTTGGCGCCGCTCTTTCCTATGAATTCATCCGAAGGCACGATCGGCTCGTGCGGGATGCCAAGTGGATAGTAGAGGAAGAAGGGCTCGCCAACCTTCCTTTGATCGAGCCACTCGACCGCTTTCTTGGCCATCAGCGGTTGGTTCTCCACCGGCTCCACATGGGCGACGACGTGATCCTGTTCGACAATGGTGCCGATGTTGCGCGCGTGAGTGAAGCCATAGAAATAATCAAACCCGAGCGCATTCGGTCCAGCGTTCATCTTCGCGCCGATAGGCACTTCCTTTTCACTTTCAGGTTTATCACCGGCCCAATTCATTCCGAGGTGCCACTTGCCGATGCACGCGGTGGAGTAACCCTGTGCTTTGAGCAGAGATGCCACTGTGGTGCGACTCGGCGGAATGATCGGCTTCGAAAACGTGGTAAGCACTCCGAACTGACCGATACGAGAAGGGTAGCGGCCTGTTAGCACGCCGTAGCGCGTCGGCGTGCAGACGGCGGCGGCGGTGTGCGCATCCGTGAAACGCATCCCTTGTGCCGCGAGCTTGTCGAGGTTCGGCGTGCGCAGTGCCGAATTTGTGTTGTAACTCTGCGGCTGGCCATAGCCCATGTCATCAAATAGCACGAAGATGATGTTGGGCTTCTTAGTATCGGCGGCGAATCCATGCGTTAGCAATAGCGCAAGATAAGCGAGGAAGATTCGGGTGAATTTCATGATCATACAGTTGCGCTCTCTTTGCTCCATGAGTAAACGACATTCCCTGTTACCCCTCGGAATTCGAAAAGGATACGGCTCTTCGTGTCTTCGCGCTCGAGTGTGACGGCGAGGAAGCCACCCTTCACGCGATGGAACTTGTGATACTTCGTGTCGTAGCCGGGCGAGCCGCCCGCGTGTTCATCGCTCGCGGCACCCACACTGAACTCCTGCACGCCCGTCTCGGGATGCACCGAGTGGTATTGCCAGTGACGGTCGCCGGTAATAATAAAAAAATTGTCCAGCACGTTCGCCTTTATCCACTCGCGGATTTCGTCGCCTTCGTGTTGGAAACCCTTGTTGGAATGATTGTCGCTCTTATCCTTCCGATCCGGCCCGACGAGAGGCGTGGGCGACACGAGCACCCTCCACGTCGCGTCGCTCTCCTTCATCGTGCGCTTGAACCACGCCTTCTGCTCTGCGCCCCAAATTGTTTTTTCCGGCCCGTCGGGTGAGTTGTTCTCTGATCGAAAATTTCGCCCCTCGGTAAACCAGACCTGTAAATCGCGACCCCAGCGCACGGTGCGGTAACTCGGGCCATCATCATTCATGGGTGCCTGTTGGCGGAAAATTTTCAGCCCTTGCTCGAATGTGAACTCACCCAAGGTGGCACCCGGACCGGAGTCGTTCTTAATTGTGTCGTGATCGTCCTGGAGCCAGTAGGTCGAATGGTTGCTGTTGAATTCCACAAGCCGCGGCAGGCTGAACATCCGTTCCCAATGATATCGCGCCAAGCGCTCTGTCACGGCAACGGGATCACCTCGATCATAGTAAACGAGGTCGCCTGTGAGGCAGGTGAACTGTGGTTTCAGTGCAGCCATCGCGGGATAAATGTTATGCCCATCGGGATGGCCGCGGTCCGCATAGTCCTGACAGGTCATTACGCAAAAGCGTAAGTTGCCCGGGGCGTCGTGCGCCAGTGCCGTCTCGAACTTCCCGCGAATAGCTGACTCCTTCTCCGCCCCTTGAACTACGCTTGCGTAATGATAAACCGTTCCTGGTTTCAGTCCGTTGAGTTTGAACTCGCAGATAAAATCATTCTCCGCGGATGCTGTCGCTATGTTCGTCACTCTCGCATCACTCAAATCCTCGCGCGTGCCATATCGCAACTGCACTCGTCCCGGCGCGCCGGGGCATGCGCCTTCGAGTTGATCGACCAGCACATTCACAGTTGCCTCAAGCTTGTCTTGCTTCGTCTTGTTTTTCGACGACTTGGGAATGTCCACGTCGCTGACATTGCGTTTCGGGGCGGCGGTGAGCCGCGTCCAAACGATTGACGTCGTGTCCGTCACTTCGCCCGCGCGAGTGCCCATCGCTTGAAAGGGGCCTGAAGGCAGGGTTGCCTGCGCAGAAGCGCCGCACAAATTGGCGGACAGAATCGTGCCCGCTGTCGCAGTTGAAGTGCGCGCAACAAACGCGCGTCGTGTTAGCTTGGTTGATTTCATGCGATGTGCTTTTGTTTGTGCATAACTTACTTCGGAGATTTCACTTTCGCGCTATCTGCACATCGTCGGCAACTCCTATGCGGTTGTAGAGAGTAGACTGCATCTTGGGTTAACGCTGATGATTCAACCCGTGGCGTGGGACTTGTGCGGTGGGGCTTCGGACATGGGGCTGGGGATGGGAAAGGATGAAGGCGGAGGGATGACGGATGAAGGTTTATGTCCGCGGACGCGGGCCGCTGCGATGGGGCGCTATTATCCAAAATAAATCTGTTCCCAAATCCCCGTCCCGTTCACGCCCTACCACATCTGCCGACATAGACCTTTTATCCTGCATCCTCCTCCCAGCACGGCCTCCATCCAACCCGTGGGAGACCGAAAATCCCATGCCACCAACGCAAATAGTTGTCCATCAATTCATCCATTCCCAGTCGTTCACAGGAAAACGTCAATGGCTCATAAAAGTATCCTATACCAATCGCTACTGGTTCTTTTACTTTGTATTTTTCCCTCAATGCACAAACGGGCCCGCAACTCAGTATATAAAGAATCAGGATCGCAATCACGGTAATGACCACGTGTGATTTGCTATTCGCGTCCTTATCCACGGCAGGAGGCTATCGCTACGCAGTCAGAATGTAGCGGCTGCAAGGTTACCTCAACGTTTGATACACATGTTCCAGCGCCATGAGCGTGTAGCCGGTGACGAGGATGGGGTCTCCTTCCATCCATCGGGCGGCTTTGTCGTTCTTCCATGAACCGTCGGCGAACTGGGTGTTGAGAAGCTTGCGGGAGAGTTCATCGCGCCAGTTGATCGACTTGCCGTCTTTGGTTTTGAGTTCATCTATGCCTGCGGCGCTGAGGGCCTTGGCCATGGTGTGATAATAGTAGTACTGGCCTTCGGGGCCCATGCCGGGGTTTTCTTCGAGAGTGTAGTTTTCGCTGAGCCACTTCAGCGCGGCCTGCACACGGGGGTCTTCGGCTGTGAGACCGGCGTGGATGAAGCTCATCATCCCGGCGTAGCCGATGCTGCCGTAGCTGCGCATGGCGACGCGACCATCGGGCAGTTTGTCCTCGCCAGCCTTGCTGCTGCCGGGTTCATAAACGAAACCTCCGGCGTTTTTGGGATCGTTGCTGGCCCACTTTTGGTCATTGGATTCGGGACGGTTTTGGCAGCGCTCGATAAACTTGAGCGCAGCGCCGTAGTTGAGATCGCGTTCCTTGTCCACGGGATTGCCGCTGTCTTCGAGAAGTTTTTTTGAATAGTAGAGGGCCTCAAGCGCAAAGTGATGGTTCGAGAGGTCAGCGTGCGCTGTCGAGTTGGGTTTGGGCGTGCCGTAGCCAATGCCTCCGTCGAATGGATTATCGGTCTTTCCTTTCTCGTCGAAATCGTTCTGCTGGCCGACGATAAAGTTGCGGGCGTTGCGGATGACCTGGTCGTATTCAGGGCGCGGATTGAGCACGAAGGCTGACAGAGCGAGCGAGGTGTTGTAGTTCGCGCGTCCTTTGCCATAGATGCCGCCATCGGGCTTGACGTTCTTCAAAAGAAAATCGTAGCCGCGTTTGGCTTCGTCACCTGCGGGGTCAGCGGGTTTGCGGGTGGGGTCGCCCATGATAGCGGAGAGCGCGAGTGCGGTTATCGCGGGTTCGTCTGGAGTGCTCCAGGCACCGGTGTCTTTGTCTTGCTTGGACTTGAGGAAAGTCGCGCCGCGGCTGATGGCTAGTTCGATCTCCTGTCGGAGAGAAGCGTTGCGGTCGGGCAGTGCTCCCTGGGCCAGGAGTGGTGAACAGCACGCGAGCGTGGCTGCTAGGATGAGTGCGGGTGTTTTCATTTTTTAACTTTTGGTGCTTCTGGTTTGGCGGGTGAAATGAGGAGTGTGACCGGTGAATCAGCCGGCGGGATTTTTTTGGTCTCCAGAACCCAGTTACCATCCTGCCCGGCCCATCTGCCGGGATTGCTGATGATTCCTGCCAGATCGAAATGCACGGAGATCAATGAGCCTTCGATGTCGGCGGCGAATTTCCCGTCGCCCAGATCGGAGCCGTTGAAGATCCAGTGCGGAACGACGAGCGGTTTGTCGTCCTGCTCGCTGTGAATCCAGCTGGCCAGCTCGGCTGACTGGTTTTTCCCGTCCATGTCCTTCCATTCGACGGTGAGTTTTACGAGGTTGGCGCCGGGGCGCTCCATTTTTCTTCTGGCGAATGCCACGAGATCCGGATGCGCGGCGGACAGGAGTCCGATCATGTCCCCCGGATGCGGCTCGTAGCGGCAGAGGAGAAGGGCCAGCTGCACATCGAACGGTTTCACTTTGGTTTTCAGCAGGCTTTCATGGGTTTTGCCGGTCTCGGTGACGAGCGCGTATTCGATCATGCCCTCGGTCATATTTACCGTGCAGGGGACGCGAACCTCACTCGTGGCACTGTTGAGCTGCACGCCGCCGATTTCGTAAGTGACATCGCCCGTTTTCTTGATGGCCGATTTTTCGGGCGGCTTGCCGGTAGGCTCCGGGCGGGGCGGGGGGCCTTGCGCGAGCGAGAGGGTCGCAGCGAGGAAGATGCTGAACTGGAGTAGGCGTGTCATGAGAGCTAGTATTGATTGCAGGCGGGTTCAGGCGTTCGGAGGTATGTTCCCGAGCGGGCAGTAATGATGATTTACAGTCGTTTTATATCATGCGCGAGGAAATAACGGTTCATGTCACCAGTTGTTTTCAGGAGGATTAATTGACAAGGGCGACCATTCAGCTTGGCGTTCATGGTCTGAGATTGTTCGTTTGACGACACCCGCCACCTTGTGCTGATATGATGCCGTCAGGTGCTCATGCTTGGCTAAATACAATTTTCTCTTGAACCTCGACCAACAAATCCCGGAGACCGAAGTCATCATTTGCCGTGTGACCCCGTGGTTCTTCCGCCGCATGGGCATCCTGGCGGCCATGTTTCTGTTCATGGGGCTTTACTTTCTTTACGACGGCAAGTTTGGCTACGCCAAGGACAACGTGATCGCGGAAGAGAAGGTGAAATTTGAAAGGGATTATCTCAAGTCCTACGATGAAGCAAAAAAATCGGGTCGGCTCGATGAATGGATCGCGCAGGCAAAGGCTGCGGGAATGCCCGCTGGTGAAGATGGTGAGCCGCCCAAGTGGCCTTCGTATGCCGCACAACACGGCTGGCCCGAGAACCCGAAGAAGCACAGCGAGGAGGAAATTGCCCAACAGTTCCAGTGGGGTGGGGGGATGCTGCTGCTGGCGTTGATCGTGACCGTGAAGCTGCTCTTGGACCGGGGAAAGAAACTTGTCGGGCACGAACAGCATATGATCATGCCCAATGGGGCTGAGGTGCGCTATTCCGACGCCTTCAAGGTGGACAAGAGAAAATGGGATAACAAAGGACTGGCTTATGTTTACCACCACAACGGCGGGAGGGGGGGGCGCGCCATCATTGACGACTTAAAATACGACGGCGCGGGCCGGGTTCTGGAGCGCCTTCTCAACTATTTTAAGGGGGAATTGATCGAAAAAGTGCCGGAACAAGAGGAGACGCCCCCTCAAGCTTCTGGCGATTCCATGGCTGCACCCTGATCCTGGCCTTGTAAAAGCTTGAGGGATCACTTTTTGTCCCCCTGGCCATTCTTGAAAAATCTCATTTTCTCAGTTGCGAAATGGAGCGCGCCCGTTAAGGCTCCCGCGCACAACAGCAACCCTCCCAATTATGGCAGACTCCAACATCTCAGACAAAGTTCGGGACATCATCGTCCAACAACTCGGCGTAAATCCAGAACAGGTCACTCCTGAAGCCAAGTTCATCGAAGACCTCGGTGCAGACTCGCTCGATACTGTCGAGCTCGTCATGGCCTTCGAAGAAGAATTCGGTATCGACGTTCCTGATGACGACGCCGAGAAGCTTCAGACCGTCGGCGATGTGATCCGATACGTTGAGGAAAACGCGGAGTAATCCGCGCTCGTTCAAAACACAGTGAATGGCGCGATTAATCGCGCCATTTTCATGATGCCCAAGCGTCACGGTGTGAGCTTGGCGAACTCCTTCCAGTATTGGGCGTAGTTCGGATACGAATTATCGGGCTTGGGCGTGGGAAGGTAGCGCCAGTGCTTATACATCCACATCCATGCTTCTGGAGTTTCACGGATGCGTTCCTCAAAGACATCCCACACTGCTTGAGCCATCGCGGCGGGTGTGTCATATGACGACGGGACAAAGGCGCGGTTGACACGCACCAGATAATCGCCATCCGGCAGGGGCGCGCATGTGCAAGAAAAGATTGGAACGTTCAGGCGCAGAGCCAGGCTGGTGTGCAAGGTGGTGGAGCAGGTCAGCAGTCCGAAGCAGCGCAGCGCCGCCGCCATCTTACCGGGCTTGATGTTCAAGTCGGTGAGCAAGGCCGCGTAGCCGTGCTTGGAGAGAGTCTTCATCAGTCGGAGCATTGCGCCCTGTTGGGGAATGACGGTGTGTCCGCTGCCCTCACGCAAGCGTTTGAAGATCGTGGTCAGATCGGGGTTGTCGAAATCCTGCGCCACCAACACAAAGGGAAATCCACGAAAGCCCCAGATATAACTGACCAGTTCGAAATTGCCGAAGTGCGGCGTGATCCAAATTCCGCTGCCGCTATGCGCCAGTTCCTCGGTGGTTTCATCCTCCGCGCGGATGTGGATGGACTCATGGAAATTTTCTTTGGTCAGCCGCGTGGAACAGAAGAAGTCGATGAACGTGCGCGCGAAAGTCTGATAAGATCCCAGCGCAATGCGCCGGATCTGTTCCAGTGAGATGTGCTCCCGCGCGAAGGCTACGCGCAAATTTTCATGCGCCGTGCGTCTGCCGCGCGCATCCAGCAGATAGGCCAGCGCGCCCACGCCCTTGGCCAGAAGCAGCACAATGCGCCGGGGCAGTTTCGGAAACAACCACGCTGCGAGGCTAACGGCGGCGGTCTCAAGGATCTGGCGAATCTTCTTCACGATGTTGTTTGGCGGTTTCTGAAATATGCATAATGTAGCGCATGGCCGAAGATCTTCTATCTATCCTCAAGACACTGCTGACGCAACCAACTGCACCGTTTCATGAATATCATGTGCGTGCCGCCATCGAACAGCAACTGCTCGACGTGCCCCATGTGGAGATGGGCAACGACGCCTTCGGCAATCTTATCGCCACCTATCGCAAGGGCAAGCGGGCCACCAAGCCTGTCTGGGTGCTCTGCGCACACATGGATCATCCAGCGTGGGTGAAGTCTCACGGCAAAAGCAGCGATTGGGAATTTCTCGGTGGCCTGCCGAAATCTATTGTTGAAAAAAAAGAGACCCGCGCACTGATGCGTGAGTCGGGTGACATCGCCCCATTTGGCTTTGAAGTGAAGATTGACGATGAGAAAGTTGAAGCCGTCGCCTGTGATGACATTGTCGGCTGCGCCATCATCGTGGAGACCTTCAAGGAAGTCGCGCGGCTCGGGATTGAGACCACTTTTCACGCGGCATTCACCCGGGCGGAGGAAGTTGGATTTCTCGGCGCCTGGCATCTTGGCAAACATTGGCCGTTCGGCAAGGAAGCCGTATTTCTTTCGGTTGAGAACAGCCGCCCGGTCAACGGCGCGGAACTCGGTGAAGGTCCCATCGTGCGTGTGGGCGACAAACTCTCCATCTTCGACAACCAGCTTGTCGAGCTTCTGATGCGCACAGCCGCGGAGCAGGGTATCCGCGTTCAGCGCTCCTTGCTCGACGCTGGTGCCTGCGAGGCCAGCGCGCTTCAAGCCTGCGGCATTCGCAGCGCGGGAGTGAGTGTGCCGCTGGGGAATTATCATAACATCGGCGACGACGAATCCGTGGTGCCGGAATTTGTCATGCTGGAAGATGTCCGGGCGATGGTGAGATTGCTCGTCGCCCTCGTTGGCACGGAGCACACCGGCATCGGCGAGCGCAGCATTGAAGAGCGCGTGACCTTGCGCATGAAAGAATACAAGAAACACCTCGAGACCGGCAACGCGAAGTTTGAGGAACTCAGTGCCTAAGATCATTTGCGTTCATCCGCCCAGCCAATAGCGCAACAGGGCATGAGTTGCAGTCGAGCTCACGAGGTTGAACAGGGAACTGTAACAACCAGTCGAACTTGCGCGCGTAATATTTGCGGCTTATTCCGTGGTCACACTCACGCTCATGATGAAATTAATTGCTCTCTCTGCCCTCCTGATGCTTTCCAGTTGCTCAACGGGATTCAACCGTGATTGGCGGCAGACGCTGGCCGACGGTAAAAACTCATCAAGGCAGGATATCACCGGAGCATGGCAGGGAACGTGGCGCAGTTCGACCAAGGGACATTCTGGAGAATTGCGCTGCATCGTGATTCGCCAACATGCCGCCGCCTGCACGTTCGGGAAGGATTCATACCGCTTCCACTATCACGCCACCTTCATGAAAATACTCTCGGCCACCTATGATGTGGCTCACCACGTCAGAAGGACGAAAGATGGATTCTCCTTTTCAGGCGACCAGATGATCACTGGCGCTGGCGGAGGCCTTTACCATTACGAAGGCAAAGGCACGCCGGAAGACTTCCAGGCGACTTACCGCAGCAAGTCCGACCACGGAGTGTTTGAGCTGAAGAGGCCGCCAAAGTTATGATTTGTCTTCGACGGTGAATTTGAAGATCAAAGCGGCAATCAGCGACCCGGCGCACGGGACGCGTGGATTGCAAATCTTTGGTATCATGCCGGATTCGCAGCAGTGAATCGATAGGCATCATAGGCATACCAATGATCGTATTCGGAATCCGGGTTGTCCGACTCAAGTTCAAGTGGAATAAATAGTCTATAGCCGTCAGAGAAAACAAGTGTGACCTCTCCATTCTGTCTTGGCTCAAAATCTTGCAGCATGGTCTCTCGTAATACGCTGAATAGCTGACACCACTCGTTGAAAGTGTCTTCGGAATACGAATCGGAAGTGGTGATCTCTTCCAATGCGCTCGAAAATACCCAAGGTGGATCAACCCAAATATAGTGTCCCTGCTTCTCTCTATCGTCGAAACGCAACCTGATCGAATTCGTGGCAAGCGCCGCAAAGCAACGCCGACCTTTGAATCCGATCAGCGTGGCTTTGTTTTGCTGAAGGTCTCTAAGCGACATGCGCTCAATGATGCCCAACCTCGGGAATTACGCGAGATCGAATCGATCAAGATTCATCACCTTGTTCCAAGCCGCGACAAAGTCCTGAATGAACTTCTTCTGTGAGTCCGACGTGCCATAGACTTCCGCCAAAGCACGAAGCTGGGAGTTAGAACCGAAGAGCAGATCAACACGCGTGCCGGTCCACTTGGGGGCGCCCGTTTTGCGATCAACGCCTGCGAAGGCATTTCCGCAGGGCGAAACCGACTTCCATTCCGTGCTCATGTCGAGCAGGTTCACAAAGAAGTCGTTGGTCAGGGCTTCGGGGCGATTCGTGAAAACGCCGTGCGGTGAGCCGTCGGCGTTAGTGTTCAAAACGCGCATGCCGCCCACAAGCACCGTCATTTCCGGTGCGGTTAGCGTAAGCAGTTGTGCCTTGTCGATCAGCAACTCCTCGGCTGAGACGCTGTATTTACCTTTGAGGTAGTTGCGGAAGCCATCGGCGATGGGTTCGAGCACGGCGAATGACTCGACATCGGTTTGCTTCTGCGAGGCATCCATACGGCCGGGTTTGAAGGGCAATTTCACGGCGACACCGGCCTTCTTCGCTGCCAGTTCGACACCGACGTTGCCGGCCAGCACAATGAGGTCCGCCAGCGATACTTTTTTGCCGCCTTTGGCCGTCTTATTGAATGTGTTCTGGATGCCACCGAGAACCTTGAGCACTTTCGCGAGTTGTTTCGGCTGGTTGACTTGCCAATCCTTCTGGGGTGCGAGGCGGATGCGCGCGCCGTTAGCGCCGCCGCGCATGTCGGAGCCACGGAAAGTGGACGCCGATGCCCAGGCGGTGGAAACAAGTTCCGAGATGGACAAGCCCGATGCGGCGATCTTCTCTTTCAGGGAGTCGATCTTTTTATCGCCGATCAATTTGTGGTTCACCGCGGGAATGGGGTCTTGCCAGATGAGTTCTTCTTTAGGCACTTCTGATCCTAGGTAGCGCGTGCGCGGACCCATGTCGCGGTGCGTGAGTTTGAACCAGGCGCGGGCAAACGCGTCGGCGAATTGCTTCGGGTTCTTCAAGAAGCGACGCGAAATTTTCTCGTAAACCGGGTCGAAGCGCAGCGCGAGGTCCGTGGTGAGCATGGACGGCGCGATCTTCTTCGACGCGTCATGCGCATGAGGCACGGTGCCATTGCCTGCGCCATTCTTCGGCGTCCACTGCTGCGCACCGGCGGGGCTCTTTGTTAGTTCCCAGTCGTAACCAAACAGGTTCTCAAAGAAACTGTTGCTCCACTTGGTCGGCGTGTTGCTCCAAGTGACTTCCAGACCGCTGGTGATAGCGTCGCCGCCTTTGCCGGTGCCGAAGCTGCTTTTCCAACCCA
>JANNQW010000186.1:0-15807 GCA_031400955.1 Verrucomicrobiota bacterium | reverse complement strand
TTCCTGGGCATTCGCCACGACATTCTCCGTCTCCGCCGCAAACCCCGCGAGAAACCCGCGGAAGCCGAACACCGCGCGCATGGCGCCGAGCACATCAGGCGTGCGTTCAAATTCGATCATCATTGAATCATCGTGCTTCTTGATCTTCTTCGGCTCCACCAAATTCGGTCGGTAGTCCGCAACCGCCGCCGCATGAATCGAAATGTCCGGCGCTTCGCCTGATTCACATATCGACTTCACCTGATCGAACATCTGCTGCGCGGTTTCCACCCGATGCAATCTTACACCAGGAGGTGTCTCCAGCGCCACCGGACCGGATACCATGGTCACCTCATGCCCGGCGTCCTGCGCCGCTGAAGCGAGAGCATATCCCATCTTGCCCGATGAGCGGTTGCTCAAAAAGCGCACGGGATCGATTGGCTCGCGCGTGGGCCCGGCGGTGATGAGAAAGCGCATGTTGCTAGTGTTGCAAGATTCCGGCCTGTGGCAACGGCTGCTCATAGGTGTTGCGGACGTCTCGCCTAGAAAAACTTGCATAACTCTTGCATTCATTACAACGTCGACTAAAACTTTTCTCCATGCAATCCGTTCAACGACTCAACCGTAGCAGCCGACTTATGAAGGCTCTAATCCGAATCCTGCGGAATGGAGTCACGCATGCGTTGAGCCTCGTCACCTCGGCTGCTGCGGGCAATGTTTTCAGACAATCCCTTAAAGTCGGTTTGCTTGCTCTTGCGATATCCTCACTGACAAGTTGCAAGAAAAGAACTCTGCCTGCGCCACAAGGCGATGAAACTGCGGCCACACAACCAAACCCGGCCAAAACAAACCCTGAGCTTCCCGCCCGACCGGTCAAGAATGCCATCACCCCCGCACAGGTCGCGTTCTGGGATTACATCGAAGCCTTCCACCGCCTCCCGGATCACCCGACCGATCTCCAGCGCCGCATCTTTGCCACGCGCGGCGAAGCGAAGCCTTTCCAGATCATCTCAACTTCCCCCACTTCCATCATGGCCGACGTGGTCGGGATAAAAGCCCACCGTGTGCGCTTTGCGTTGCGTTACCCATGGGTAAAAAAACTCCTTGAACATGAAAACATCACCCTGGAGGTGGACGAAGCCGTCTTCCAGGGCAGCGCGGAGGAAATCGTCAGCAAGTATTTTGCTAAAGTCGGTTCCACCATGAACAATTATTTCCAAACGGATGGAGACCGCCGTCTTTTTACAAAACGCTGGCTGGAATCGCTTCTGGCCATTGATTACATCTTTGCCTGTGGCAGCGCACAAGATCGCAAAGATGGGATGGACTTGCTAGAGCATACCATGACCCAGGCCGCCTATTCCGGGGCCGATTCTCCGGAGCGCGCCCAAAGGGGAGCAGAGCTGGAGATTCCCGCCATTTTTGATATCGCCATGCCCATTGCCAATGAGTTTCCCGATGATGTCCCGAAAAAGTTAGTCAACTTCCTGCCTCATCTCATCACCGGCAGGGAAAACGCCGCCGCGTATATTGACTGCCTTAAATGGACGCTGCGTGTGCCAGCCTTCACCAGATGGGGAAATCTCGTGGAAGGCAACCAGATCGAAGTCAGCAACCAATGCGTGGATCACGGACTGCTACATGAAACCATCTACTGGCACCACCTTCAGAAAAGTGTAAGGCCAAACCCTGGCTCGACCGGTCAGGCCGTCAGGGCGCTCTTTGATGTGATCTATGGGAAAATGGCCGGAGCAACTGAGCACCAGAAATACCTGGGCCTTCTCACAGCCGCCTACCCTCCCGCGCCCAAGTCATCAAATGCAGTAAAATCAGGTTTCAAGTGATCGGTATCCATTAAACCCGCAAGTCAAAATGTCCCATCATACCACAGTGTCACCACAAAAAGATTGTCGGACTGACGCCTCGCCTGCCGGGATATGCCAGAGCGTTTTTCAACAGGCTGCACGGCTCATGTCCTGGCTCTTGCTCGGTCTGGTATTGCAGGTTGCCTTTCCCTGCGAGGCGCAGACTGTAACGGTCTCCGGATACATTCCCTATTCTGATATGTTGCTTGGGCCAGAGGGTAAGCTTAACGTCTGGAGCATGTCAGATGTCCGAGTAGATAAAGACTACACCGTGAACCCAGGCGGCAATTCGATCATGGAAAAGGACAGCCGCTCCCGTTCATGGAACTTAGGTTACCAATCAAAAGAGGTGGAACCCACCAAGGAGGTGAAAACCAAGCCCTTCAAAGGCACGCTGGACATGACCGGAGCCACACTTCCCGCCATCATAGCCATACTCGTGGACGACAAGGCCACGCTCACGATTGAGGAAGACGTGAACGCGCGACCCGCAGGTGTCACCGGACCTGCCTTTACACAGACTTACACCGTGGACGGCACCGCGCTCTGGAACCCTAAATCCTACAAAGAATTTATAGAATCCGACAAGCTGATCCCAGCCGGAAGGAAATACACCCTCACCCTGAATTACGCCAACACCGCCAACCTCACTAAGCAATATCACGGCAAGACCGACGTGGACGGCGTAAGCGTTTATGTGTGCCTCCTGCTGGTGGAGTTGGCCGTGGACGCCAACAGGGATGGAACGATCGCGCAGGGGGAACATGCCTCGCAGGAGAAACCCTTTAGATTCTGGATCAACAACGATTACGACCACTACTCTGAAGATGAGGGAACTTCAGGCATGAAAAATAGTGAAACCGACGAGATTGATGGTATTCGCGACTTGGAGGATTTCGTCCAAATTCGACTGACGCTGCCGTCTTCTATTGTTGACTTGGCAAAACAAAAGAAAGCCGAAGTGGGGTTTTGCTGGACTGATGCAACAGGCTCGCCATCAGCGCGGCTATTTCCAATACCAACTTTGACTGGCCGAAGTTATCTGAGTAATTTTAGCGCAGCCATCACTCTTACATCTGATCAAGGAGGTTCAGAGAATGCCACCAGCATAGGGTCGGAGACACCAGCAGCACTGCCGTCAGAAATGCCCTTTGGTTGGGTTGCCGCGCCGAATCTTTGGTTCGACAAGATTAACAGTGGCGGGGAGTTGCATCTGTTGATGGAAGGCAAGACTAGAGGAAAAGGCAAACTCACCGCTTCGATCAAGCTCAATGGGCAATGGATTAATGCCACAGGCATTTACATACACTTGATGGACATAAAGGAGATGTTCCAGCGAGGGAAGGCATACTTGAACAATCGAACCGACCCCGATGGAATTCCAGATCCGTGGGTGAATCAAACTCCCGGTCATATGTCATGGACTGTGGACGATCTAGGCAGCCCCTTCCAGCAAGACCCCGATGAAGCGAAAGAAAGCGTAGTTTTTGTTCATGGTTGGCGTATGACTGAGGAAGAGTCTGAAAGCTACGCGGAAACTAGTTTCAAAAGACTTTGGCAAATAGGTTACAAAGGACGGTTTGCAGCCTTTCGCTGGCCTACATATTCCGGGCCATTCGGTGGATACTTCACCTACAATCCAAGCGAATACCGGGCGTGGCTTTCCGGCCCTGCTTTGGCTGCGTACGTTAATCAGTTGCCGTATCAGGATGCTCGTCACATCTTCTCGCACAGCATGGGTGCCGTAGTAACTGGCGCTGCATTGAGGGCTGACATGAAGGTGAGCCACTATGCGATGCTTCATGCTGCTATGGCGGCGATGGCCTACGATGGTAATATCGTTGACTATCCACAATATGTCACGCCCGACGGGCCCAACGAAACTGACCCCGTCACTGTTGCCCTTGGTCTAAAAGACAAATTTAATTTAAACGGCACAGTATTCGCTAATTTTTTTCTTCCTGCAGATTCGGCGCTCGGTGCATGGAGAACCAATAATGCAATTTTTAAGCCCCAGATAGAAACTTTATTTGCGGCGAAATATGAGTTTATTTCGACATATCCTGCGGGGAAGAAACTTATATGTGAATATGGCCAGTGGCGGTATGTGACTGATCTTCCAGAGGCGATGGGGTATGTAACAAGATCTCGCTCGATAGCCGCAGGTTCAAGCGCCGACACTAATGGCTGTATATCTTCCGCCAATAAGGTTAACCTGAGTGCTGCCGATTATGGTTTTGGCGACATGCATAGCGCAGAGTTTGTTAAGCCAATTCAGAAGACATATGCTTTCTGGCGTCAAGTTATGCGAAAGCTAGGGCTTAAACCAACTGACAATTAATTATATGAGACGCGTAATTTTCATCGGCATTGCAGTCGTTGTCTCGACCTTCTCGCTTGTAATCGGAATGCGAGCATGCAAGGATCCTTCGCTACACTCGCCGGAAAATGTAATGCAGAGTGACGAGAATAGGCCGGCAGTTCCGCCGGTTGGAGACCGGCAAAATGGGCCGGATCGCTACCGTCCAAGTCCTGCACAAGAGGCGAAGTTCTTGGCTGTGTTTGCCACCCCGATCACTTTTTATGGCAGGGTAGTTGATCAATATGGTGTTCCTATTCAAGAAGCTAGTGTTCTGTTTAAAGCGAACGATAAACCCTGGGCCGACAGCACCTCTTTCCAGCGAACCAGTGACGCCGATGGAAATTTTTCAATTTCTGACATTCAGGGTATGAGTCTCTATGTGGAGGTTTCCAAACCAGGCTATTATTGCGTGGATCCTGTGGGAGGTAAGCCGAGTTCAAACGGAGGTTACGATTACGGAGGGCCTGCAACAACGAAGGGTCTCCACACACCAGATTCCAGAAAGGCGGTTTTATTTATGCTGCATAAGGCGGGTGTTATGGAAAAATTGGTGTATCAACGTGAAAGGAATCCAGGCGTTCCAAAAAATGGCTCTCCTGTAAAGCTGCCCCTTGACCCGAGCGCATCCGACAGCCCGCACTTTATCGAAGTGCAATGCTGGACTAACGACACTCAACGCGATGCGCAAAATCACTACGATTGGCGCTTCAAAGTGACTGTGCCCAGTGGCGGGCTTGTGCCGCGCATTGGTGAACTTGCATTTGAAGCGCCATTGGACGGCTACCAACGGAGTGATGAATATGTGATGCCGAAATCTCCGCAAGGCCGCCAGTGGGAGGACAGCGTCGAAAAGTCTTACTTTATTCGATTCGATGATGGCACTTACGCGCGTGTAAACCTTGAAATGATCGCGCATGGCGCACACTTTGTCGTTTTTAGCTCGTATCTCAATCCCAAGCCCAGTTCTCGAAACCTTGAAGCTGCTCCGGGCAATCCGTAGCTGGCGCATCGGCGCATAGCTGGACTTCAAGCCATCCCGGTGATGCAGACAACGCGCCGTGCCACAACATCAGTTTGCTCCCGCTCAATCGCCGCACCCGCCAACTGCCCACCACCAATGTTGGCGCTCCCGCAAGGTCGCGCCTCCGCGCAACGTGAAAGTTGTCAGTCAATGATTTCGGACTACTTCCCATGATAAGTCAGGGACGAGCAAGGCGCGAGCGACTTGCAGGCAATGTTCATAGACCCCAACACCCTCCCCTCCATTAAGGTCTTTCACGATTTGCGCCCGTTTTTTGCCGTTGACTACACCCTCCACAAACAGCTGCGCCAGCGGCCAACCGCCCCAGCCCCCTTCGTGTCATGCTTCGTGCTCATCCTTTTGCTTAAAGGTGTGTGAAGACGACGCACATGATAGCTTTTTAAAAGTCATCCCGGTCAGGTTTAGGGCGCGCTCAACAATTCCCTCCACCGGCCACAGCCTGCCCGTGCCTTCGTAACCACAGGCCAGCATGCCTTCATCCGGGCCGATAAATTGCGCGCCGCGCGATTTGAGTTTCGCCACATTTTCCTGCACGGCAGGATGTTCCCACATCTTCCCGTTCATCGCCGGAGCGATCAATAGCGGCGCGCGCGTGGCGAGCGCGATGGCCGTCAGGGCGTCACCGGCGAATCCCTGCGCGAGCGCGGCCAGCACATTGGCCGTCGCCGGAGCGATCAATAGCAGCGACGCGCTGTCCGCCAGTTGAATATGCGTTGGCCGCCAGCTTTCCTTTTCATCAAACAGATCAGCGACGACAGGCTCCTTCGACAATATCTGCAGTGTCAGCGGAGTGATGAACTGCTGGGCATTCTTCGTCAGGATGCACGTGACTTTGCAGCCAGCTTTCACGAGCTGGCTGGCGATGTCTGCTGATTTGTAAGCGGCGATGGAGCCGGTGATGCCAAGGAGGACGTGTTTCATTCGCTTGCCGGTGACTGTAGCGGCAGCCTTGTGTTTGTGCAAATCCGCTGGAAATGCGGTGCGCGTAGCGGATATAGAGGCCGCTCTATGATCCCATCCTCAGCCCGTCACCGATTCCTCTTCGCCATTGCGTGGATTCTCCTTACGCTCACTCGTTCTGGCACCTGCGCAGAAGGATTCGAACTCACCCCCGCCCAGCACGCACGGCTCCAGAAATACCTGCCCAACACCCTGGCCAAACTTGATAAAAAAGCGCCCGTCAGCGCCTTGGTCGTGGGAGACAGCGTGATGGACATGACCGTGCACACGTATGACGAATCCGATACTCTCAAAAGCTATCCGGGTGTTTTCCTGAGCCAGCTCGCGGACCAGTTCTACTACACCGGGGGAATTCGTGTCTTGCAACCGAGGCGGGGCAAGCCGGAGAAATCATTGAATACCTACGGCCAGGAAATCACAGTGCAAAATGTCTCGCGCGGAGACCGGATGATGATCCACGCCATGAACGTGCTTGAAGCAACCGCTTGGAAAGACAAGCCTGATCTTGTCCTCGTCAGCTTTGGCATCAACGATGCGACTTCCGAAATGAGCCTCGCTACTTACCGCCAGGCGGTTCAGGACGTCATCAACGCAGTGAAGAGCAACAAGACCGACCTTATCCTTGTCGGTCCCACGCCGACGCCCAAGGATCCGCCCGAGGAAGGACTGGCCCTCACGCGTCCCTATGTGGATACCATGCGCGAAGTCGCCCAAGCAGCCGGCGTATTTTTCGCAGATCTCGGTGACATCTCCTGGCTGGTTCGCGTGGATGAACCAATGAAGGATCTTGAAGCGCCCGCACCGAAGAAACCAAAGGATGGAGCTGTTACTGCACCCGCTCCTGCTTCAGCCATCAAGATTCCACTGCCAGAGGCGCTCGATCCCGATCCGGACAAGCGCGCCGCGCGACTCTTCCACCAAGTGGCCACCCATCTTCGCCGCTGGTTCGATCATGGTGGAAAAATCGATTTGATCAATCCCAACACTGCGATGCACAGGTTGCTCGGCCGGCGTCTTTTCACAGAGTTACTCGATGGTCCGAAGAATGCGCCTTGGAGCATTGGAACCTCCACCGCACGGATGATCGACTCGGATCACTGTGAAGTCGTCTACAGCATTGAAAACATCTCCAATTCAAACTTACGGCTGAATCTTCTGCCATTGATCACGAGCAACTGGAAACCGAAAGAGGCTGAGACCCAGATCGAACTCAAGACCGGCCGCAAGAGCCTCGTCACCGTGACCTATGTTAGAGGCAGCACATCGCCAGACGCCTTCTCGCCTCACGAAGGACTTTTGCGCCTGCCAGTCATGATTCTCGCCAATGGCGTGGCCCGGATTGAAGATCTTCGGGCCCGGCTTCAGACCTTCACCATGCTCTGGAATCTCGGTGCCCAATTCAATCAGGCTGGCGGTGCGACCGTCACCGGGCGCATCATAAACCCCTCGTCAAATCCGCTCGCAGGAAAATGGAAGGCGGAATGGCTTGGACAAAAATTCAGCGGTGAATTCAAAGCGCCTGCGGCTGGCGAAGCCACTGTGAAAATCAATATCAAACTGCCAACCGATAACACCGCGCCCACCAGTCAGCGCGGCACTCTTAGCTTCACTGTCAGCACAGACAAACTCTCGCTCCAGTTTCCCCGCATGCTGGAGATCGTCCAAAATATCGGATTGAAGCAGACCAGCACGCTCTTCGATAATAGCCGCTATCAAACGGACAAGCCCGTCCACCCGCCCGCACCCGGCCCCACCCAGCCAGGTGCCACGCTTAAAGTCGACGCCGATCCCATGGCTCTGTATCTCACCTGGGACATCCACGGCTTGAACCTCGTAGAAAACTCGAACGGCGTCGCGATCACCGCCGACATCAACATCGACGCCCGGAGTTATGGCAAACGACTTGCGCATGGCGTGACCGAAACACTCCGTGTCACCACCAGCGCTGCAGACAGCCCCGGAAAGATGTACCCCATCAAAGCTTGGTCCTTCGGCAACGGCTACGCCACGGATTACAATCGCAATCCCGCCCAAGCCATGCTCTCCAGCCGCCCCGATGGCTCGCGCCGACTCACGCTCATGCTCCCGCGCAGCATCTTCCATCTGCACGAGTGGGCGCTCGGCAATGGCAACAGCCAACTCGGTTTCAACACCCGTCTCAGCATCTGGCAAGCGCCCGATGCCAAACATCCAGAGGGCGCAGAACTCAGCTACTCGCTCTTTGAAAACGGACTTCAGCGCGACGACGCCGAATCTCTCGCCGCGCTTGAACTCACCACCCAGCCCACCCGGCGCTGGACTGTTCATTTTTATTGACCCATCCCGCAACGCGAGAACCCGGCGTCATGATCTTCCCTCCATGGATCAATGAGGAATTCAACGCTCCGCGCCTCCCACCGGAGGAAATGGACACTCTGTGGGCCGCTGGCTGGAGGAGATTCGGTCAGAAACTTTTCCGCTACAGCCTCACCCTGTCTGAATCTGGCCAGCTTGATGTCATCGTCCCTTTGCGTCTGACCGTCTCAGAGTTCACCGCCAGTAAAAGCCAGCGCCGCATTTTTAGAAGCAACGCTGATCTCTCTTGGGAAATTCGACCGGCGTCACTTTCTCCGGAGGTGATCGATCTCTTCCAAAAACACCGAGGTCGCTTCAAGAATAATACCCCTGAATCTTTGGCCGTATTCCTCGGCGATGATCCCGCCAACAGTTCTTGTGAGTGTCTTGAATTGCGCTGCCTGCTCCGCGGACGATTGATCGCCGCAAGTTTCCTGGACGTCGGCGCGCAATCTGTCTCCAGTGTCTACGCCATTTTCGATCCCGCCGAGTCCCGCCGCAGTCCCGGCATCCTGACCTTTCTCAAAGAAATCGAATGGGCTCGCGAGCACGGCAAGACGCTCTTGCATCCCGGTTACTCGTCACTCGGCCCTGGCGTCTACGAATACAAAAAGCAGTTCCGCCCACTCGAAGGCTATGACTGGAGCACGGAACAATGGATGCCATGGAGCCATTTCGAGGGATACTCGATTGTGCTTACCAAGCCAGCCCTTTCCAGTTCCGATCAGAATCCTGGGTTCGTGGCAGAAACCGAAGATTGATATTCGTCGCGACGCGTTAATGCTTCAAAAGCCACTCTGTCGTGCGCGGATTAAAATCACTCATGCACTCCCAATGGAACGCGTGACCGGCGTTGTCATAGAGATGCAGTTCGGCCTTTGGACAATGCGCGGCGACCTCCTCGCTCATCCAGCGCGGGGTGAAGACATCGTTCTTGCCGCCGATGACGAGGACGGGGCACTTTATGTTCTTCAATTCATTGAGCGTGTTGTGGCTCATGGCGGCGGCGGCTTGCGCCTCCATGGCATACACGGGCTGGGGCGCTGAATTGATCGCGGCATCGGCCAGACCCTGCTGCATGTTGTTCCAGCAATCGTCGTTGTCGAACCAGGGCTTGGTGAAGATCAGCATCTGAACGTAGTGCATGAATTCCTCGGGCCGCATCGACGCCTTGCAGTTCATCATGTGCTGCCAAGTGTAGAGACCAAAGCGATCCTGCCGCGCCCAGGTGCACATGAAGATGGCGGATTGCACCTTGTCCGGATGACGCAGGGCGAGTTGCTGAGCGATGACGGAGCCAAGGGAACAACCCACGACCCGGGCTTTCTTGATCCCTAGCGCATCCATCAGTCCCGCGTAGTCGTCGGCCATCATGGCGGTGGTGTAGGGACCGGTGGGTTTGTCGGTAGCGCCGACGCCGCGGTTATCGCCGAGGATGCAGCGAAAATGTTTTTCCCAGGCCTGAGCGTGTGCATCCCAAACTCCACCAGGAGCGGTGACTCCCATGATGCAAATGAGAGGATCGCCGGATCCGCGTTCTTCGTAGGCCATGTTGATTCCGTTGGTTTTGACGATGGGCATGAGAGTGGAGTGAAGATTGGAATGTAGGAGAAGTGGAATACTGAATGGATGCAAGAGCTGAACGCCTCAGTGCTAGCGGAATTGTCAGGGGTTGCCAAGCACGAAGTGCACTGAATCATCACTCCACCTTCTCTCCCCCGCACGCGAAAAATGCGCGGGCGTTTCCGTCCGCACTTCAACTTTGTTGGTTTTGTTGCAGAGAGATCAGGCGGCGGGTTGCGCAACTGCCAAGCGATATGCGGGACAAAATCGCCTGGCTACAAAAAATCAAAACCATCTTCTAAACCGTTGTGGATGGCGGCACGAGCGAACGTCCGGCAGTGACGCGCACAATGTTCATCGCTCCATCAAGCTGGCCACCGGGGTCGATGGACACGGCGCGTGCATTCACATCGCCCTGAATCAGTCCGGTGCTGGTGATGCACACGGAGCCGCTGCATTGAATGTGCCCGAGGATCCTGCCCCGAACTTCCACTTCCTCTGCAAACACGCTACTCGTAAAATGTATGTCACACCCTGTATCGATAAGAAGCCGGCGACAACCAACCTCGCCGGCAATGGTGCCCGTGGTTTGCACAAGCAACTCACCGGCACACTCGATGCTGGCTGAGAGAGCACCGTAAATTTTCAGATCCCGGCATCGAACCGCCGCAGCCTCGATTTTTCCAGTCTTTTGGATGATCACATCACCGCGAGTCCGAATCCGACTGGTCGAGTTGCTGTCGATGTTGATATCATCCAGGCAGATGTGCCCACCGCACACAGTGCAATTTGCTGAACGGGCGGCACGCCCCACTTGGAACTTGTTGCCGCAGTCAAAGCACTCCACCTCCTTAAAATAATGATGCCGCGCGCCCCCCTGTTCTCTCATTCGGTGCAATCCAGTCTGCGGCACCGGATGCGATCCACTTTGAATCTTTGGACGATTTTCCGCATGAGGTGTGGTGCTCTCATGATTCTGGAGGCCCGGGCTGTTCCGAGGTGCGACTGGCACCGCCAATACCTTCAGTGTTCGCTCCGAGATAACCGCATCCGATGCCATTTCTTCTATCGTCCGGCCAGCTTCAGGCATCGCCGGATAAACGGAACTCGGCATCGGTGCCACTCTGGCGGATGCGACGACCAATCCACTTTTTTCGATTCTCAAGTGATCACCGCAATTGCGGCACAAGGTCGTCAGCACCAGGCGCGGCTCTTTCTGAACTGAGCCACACAGAGGACAGGTCAATTCAATCTGATTCTTCGACAGGGCAGATTCCCCTGTCCTCCCTTTAAATCTTTCGAGCACAAATGCGCCCTCCAGTTTGGGTTACGACTGGGCGCGCTGCGCAGCGGCCGATGATGACGGCTTGGCAGCCGCCGATGCACCTTTGCCGACTTGCGAGCGACCGAGGAAGGTCGCGCCTTCTTCGATGGCCAAGGTTCCAGCGGTCACGTCACCCACGAGCACGGCATTTGATTTAAGTTCGCAGCGCTCGACCACAGTGATGTTGCCTTCCACCTTGCCGAAAAGGGTCACCGCACGCGTCTTGATCTCGCCTTTGATGAGCGCGTTCTCGCCCACGGTCAATGCACCGTCAGAACTCACTTCGCCCTCAATCCTGCCGTCGATGATCAGATCATGGGAAAACTTGATCGAGCCTTTAATTTCCACGTCGCTCGAAAGCACATTTTTACTGGTAGTCATGTTTAGGGATGAGGATGGGGTTCTGGTTGGAGCCATGGAGGTGGTGCTGGATGGGCCGCCAGCAATCGTAGATGGCCGCAATGCGGAAGCTTCCGCCGCGCGGTCGTCTTTGGGCGCATCAGTAGGCTGGCCGATAATTTGTTTAAGCATTTTCAAACCATAGCCGCGTTGCACTTTCGCTGTCAATCATGGAGTCGAAAGAATTTCCCGCACCAGGTTTAACCTCCATTTTTCACTTTTCCCGCAAGTTCATCGGCTGGATACGTCCAAATTTCCGAAAGCGTAGGATGATAATGCGGTGCCGTCGCCAGTTGAAAAACTGTCGCGCCCAGATGCATCGCGACCGAGATCTCGTGAATTAATTCTGTCGCCCCCGGCCCAGCTACCGCTCCGCCGAGAATCAACCCGGTTTCCGGTTGCGCCAGCAGTTTGACAAAGCCTTCCGTTTCACCCATCACGATCGATTTTCCATGATCATTGAAAGGATAGTTCACGGACAGATACGCAACTCCATTCGCATTAGCCTCCCCTTCTGAAAGTCCGACCGCCGCCACCTGTGGCTGCGTGAAGATACCGAAAAGCTTGCAGCGATAGTCCATTTGATGCGTCGCTGAATTTCCACGGAGGATTTCCGCCGCATTTCTTGCCGCCGTTTCGCCCTGCTGGATCGCCAGATGAACCACCTCCAACGGACCGCAGGCATCGCCTGCAACGAACACCCTGGGATCGCTCGTCTGCTGAGTCAGCGACGCGATCACCTGACCGGCATCATTGGTGGCAATCCCCGCTTCGTTTAATCCCAGACCTCCAAGTGCCGGTTGCCTTCCCATGGCCACAAGAATTTCAGCGGCATGAACACGAACGCTCTTGCAACCGCTCTCAAATACCACGGTCTTGCCCTCGGCGGAAATTTCCACTTTCTGAAGCCTGGTCCCGCAATGAACTCCAATGCCCCGGCGCAGGAATGAAACTTCCACCACCTTCGCCAAATCTGCATCCATGCCCGTGAGCAGCTGAATGTTGCGCTGCAGCACCGTGACCTTGCGTCCGATGCCATCCAGATAGTGCGCCATTTCCAATGCGATCGCCCCACCGCCCAGCACGATGAACGATACCGGAATCTCCGCTGCATCAAGAATTGTATCGCTCGTCCAATATCCCGCCTCCTTCAATCCCGGCAATATCGGCACCTTTACGACCGAACCCGTCGCGATCAAAACCGTCCGCGCGGAAATGATCTGCTCCCCGCCATCAAGCATCTTGACTGCAATACGCAGTTCTTCCGAACCAGTGCCTTCAAAACGTCCCGTCCCGCGCACAAGTGTAAACCGGCCGTCTTCCAGTTGACCTCGCCGATAGTCGGCAAAGTCGCCAATCAGCCGTCGCTTCCGCTCGCGGATGAATTTTGTGTCCGCCACCCCTGACTGCGCATGGACGCCAAACTCCGCCGCCCGTCGCAGCGACAGCGCCAGATTCGCTGATTCGATCAAGGCCTTGCTCGGCATGCACCCGCGCAGAATGCACAGACCGCCCAGTTCCTCCGCCCCATCAATCACCGCCGTCTTCAGTCCCAATCCCACCGCCGTGCGCGCCGCCGCGTAGCCTGCACTGCCCCCGCCGATCACCACAAAATCATGGACATTTTTTTCTTGATTTTCAAGCATGCCGCAGATTGGCGGAGACTGGCAATAATAGCCAATAAAACAGTGCATTTTCCCTCAGAAAACGCTTTGAAATACCCCCCTGCTCGCTAGGATTCAAATTCGAACATCAAGCCCGTTTCCCAAGCGGTTTTTTAGGTCAGCCTCTGGTCATAAAACAACCGCGAAATTCCTCCCAATGTCAGACGAAATCACCGACCTCCACAACACCACCCACGTCGCCGCCGACCAGGCGTATGGTGCTGATCAAATCCAAAAACTCGAGGGCCTGGAAGCCGTCCGCCTCCGCCCCGGCATGTATATCGGCGACCCCGATGAACGCGGCCTGCACCACTGCGTGTTCGAAGTCGTGGACAACTCCATCGACGAACACCTCGCGGGCAACTGCAAAAACGTCGGCATCACCATCCACTCCGACGGCTCCATCAGCATCGAGGACGACGGCCGCGGCATCCCGGTCGAGATGCACAAGGTGGCGAAAATCCCCACCGTTGAACTCGTCCTGACCAGTCTCCACGCCGGCGGCAAATTCGGCGACGGCGCCTATGAGTTCTCCGGCGGCCTCCACGGTGTCGGCGCCAAGTGCACCAACGCCCTCTCCGACTGGTTCAAGTGCGAAGTCTATCGCGATGGAAAAATCCACACCATCGGATTCGAACGCGGCAAAACCACCGAGCCGCTCAGCGTGCTGGGCGACCTCGATGATCCGAAGCGCACCGGCACCAAGATCACCTTCTTCCCCGACGCCACGATCTTCACCATCACCACGGCGTTCAACTTCGACCGCCTCAAAACACGCCTGCGCGAACTCGCCTTCCTCAACCCCGGCATCCGCATCCTGCTCACCGACGAGCGCACCGATCCGGAGCGCCAGGAAATGCTCATCTACACCGAGGGCGTGAAACAGTTCGTCCGCGAAATGGGCGCGGACAAGGACAAGGTACATCCCGAACCCATCGCCATCGCCGGCCGTCGCGAAGTGGTCATCGACGACAAAAATAAATACATCCTCGTCGATTGCGTCCTGCAATATAACAAGGGACTCAGCGAACAAACGCTCTGCTTCGCCAACGCCATCCCCAACCCCGATGGCGGCACGCATTACTCGGGATTGAAAACCGCGCTCACGAAATCCGTGAAGCAATACATCAACGCCAACCCCAAGCTCTTCAAAGAAAAGCTCCCCGACATCGAAGGCGATGACTGCCGCGAAGGTCTTATTTGCGTGCTCAGCGTAAAGCTACCGAACCCACGCTTCAATTCCCAAACCAAAGTCAAACTGGTCAACGGCGAAGTCGAAGGCGTGGTGAACTCCGTCGTCTATGAAGGTCTCACGCGCTTCTTCGATGAGAATCCCGATGTCGCCATCGAAGTCATCAAGAATATCATCATAGCCGCCAAATCACGCGAAGCCGCGCGCAAAGCCCGCGAAGCCATCCGCAAAGACGCCATGAGCAGCGGCGGCCTGCCCGGAAAACTTGCCGACTGCTCCGAGCGCGATCCCGCGAAGACCGAACTCTTCATCGTCGAAGGCGACTCCGCCGGCGGCTCCGCGAAGATGGGACGTAACCGTCACAACCAGGCCATCCTTCCGCTGCGCGGCAAGCTCATCAACACTGAAAAAGCACGCCTGGAAAAAGTCCTCCAGAACAAGGAAATCCAGACCATGATCACCGCCATCGGCACCGGCATCGGCGGCGACAGCGAGGTCGAAGGTTCCTTCAATCTCGACAAACTCCGCTATCACAAGATCGTCATCATGACCGATGCCGACGTCGATGGCAGCCACATCCGCACCCTGTTGCTAACCTTTTTCTTCCGACAGATGCCCGAGCGGGGGTTGCGCGACATAGATGTGGCCGCGCTTCACCAGCTCCGGCATCTGGCGGAAGAAAAATGTCAGCAGCAGGGTGCGGATGTGGCTGCCATCCACATCGGCATCGGTCATGATGACGATTTTGTGGTAGCGGAGTTTCTCCAGATTGAAGGAGCCTTCGACCTCGCTATCGCCACCGATGCCGGTGCCGATGGCGGTGATCATGGTCTGGATTTCCTTGTTTTGCAGAACCTTTTCGAGACGGGCCTTCTCGGTATTGATCAGCTTGCCGCGTAATGGGAGGATGGCCTGGTTGTGCCGGTTGCGTCCCATCTTGGCGGAACCGCCGGCGGAATCACCTTCGACGATGAAGAGTTCGGTCTTCGCAGGGTCGCGCTCGGAGCAGTCGGCGAGTTTCCCTGGCAGTCCACCACTGCTCATGGCGTCCTTGCGGATGGCTTCGCGGGCTTTGCGCGCGGCTTCGCGCGATTTGGCGGCGATGATGATGTTCTTGATGACT
>JANNQW010000185.1:0-17052 GCA_031400955.1 Verrucomicrobiota bacterium | reverse complement strand
GCGGGCTCACCGCTTCAGGCAGGCCTGACAGTCGAGAGGTATGAAAACATCAAGGAGAGTGTAACGGATGGAGCCCAGAAACTAGCAGATGCGTCGAAGCAAGCGCCCGGATTCAAACCCGTTGGCGAGCCAACAATAACGAAGGTAAAGCTATCCGACGGAAGCGACGCGGCGCTGCTCACGGTTCAGGGAATCAAGTCTGGAACTAGAAGCAGCTTGCAAATGAAACTGCTCGTGAAGGCAAAAGGAGAAGTCGGATTCGTGGTGAGCGCCTTTCTGGTGGGAGGTGAAAAGAGCAAGATTGCAGTTTCCACAAGTTCCGAAGCCAAAATATTGGTGGAATGCCTTAAGAGCATTGCGCTAACGAATCCCATAGATTCCACCAGCACCGAACAACCGGGTGCTGGTCAACCGGCTGCCAAGCCCGCAGACAAACTTCCCGCAAAGGTTAAACCATCAGTTCCCACGTCGAAGGATGCTCACAGGTAGCCGGGGGTAGTCCCGAAGCGTTCGCCTGACGACTGCCCCTCCCGCAAGGAAACAACCCCGCCATGAAGTCTCATGTTTCATACATTTGCGCCATACTTGGGATCGGCTTTGCATTCACCAGCAGTTTGGCGGGCATACGAACCCTAGTGGATGGTGTTTCTGCTACCCGGCATGTCATGGCGTTGACCGGCAGCGACCCCGCTCAGCTTGGCGCAATCATCGGAGAGACAATCGTCGCGTTTACTTGCAGGGGGATTGTTGCCATCATTCCCGCCATGCTGATCTATTGGGCGCTTGTTCCATTTCAGCAGCGAGAGCAGTGGTTCTACTCATGCGCTCGACTGGCCAGCTATTGTTTGCTGGTCCTGTTTCCATTTGGCACCATCTGCGGGACCCTTCTACTCGTGATGTTGCGCCGCCGCCGATCTGAGTTTGTGCGAGGTGAGAAATTGTCCGAGAACCCCGCTGAACCACCTGCCTGACTACACAAATGACAGCCCACCACAACTAAGCGAAGATGAACAAAACGGATGCCCTGCTGCTATTCTGCTTCGTTTGTTTGTGTTCCTGCGATGGTAATGACAGGATAAGCCGTGACCGTGAGGCGAGGCTGCAGCCTGTTATTCGATACATGGATACATTCATCCAAGAGTATCACCGACTTCCTACACAGGATGAGTTTAGAGCAGATACCGCGAAGATGGATTCGATGTTGATTCTCAGGGACCGCACCGACAAGTATGCAGCCAGCAAGGGAGCCAAGTCGGAGTTGGACTACATGGTTGGCATTTGGCGTGCAGATTGGAATCATTATTACAAGTCATGGGACAAGTCGTTTCTGAATGGTTCAGATGAGTTCTAAAATGACACCATGAATGAAGCGGTCGAAGTGGGTCGGCGGCCCTCTGCCGATCTTTGGGCGCGAGGATGTCGACAGAGGGCTGCCGACCCACTAGACGGCAAATCATTTGAGCCGACCCATGTCGACTGCTACTGACGGGGATGCGCATCGAACTCGTCAACACCGGCACGGAATTGCTCATTGGCGATGTGATCAATACCAACGCGGCCTGGCTGGGACAGCGGATGGTGGAGCTGGGACTGAGCGTGGAGCGTTGCACGACGGTGCCAGACGGGGCGGCTATCGAGGTTGCGTTGCGTGAGGCTTGTGGGCGCGCGGATGTGGTCATCGTTACGGGCGGGCTGGGGCCGACGTCGGATGATGTGTCGCGCGAGGCAGCGGCGGCGGTGTTTGGTCTGCCGCTGGATTTGGACGATGGGGTGTTGCGTGATCTTGAAGAATTCTTCGCGAAACGCGGGAGGATCGTGAATGAACACAACAAGCGTCAGGCTCTGGTGCCACGGGGGGGCGTGGTGCTGCCGAATCCCAACGGCACGGCGCCGGGATTATTTTTGCCGGCGGAGCTTGGTAAGAAAAATAATCTGGCGTGCGCGGTCTTTTTGCTGCCGGGGCCGCCGAGGGAGTTGAAGCCGATGATGGCGGATTATGTGGAACCCCGCCTGCGCGCCATGCTGCCGGGTGGCGCGGACCGGCAATGCCGCTATTTCAAGTTCACCGGACTGGGCGAATCGGATATCTCGATGGCGTTGCAGCAGGACTTGGAGAAGATCGCTGGGCTGGAGATTGGATTCTGCATTGGGAAAGGGGATGTGGATGTGCGTCTGGCGGGATCCGGTGCGGCGCTGGCACAGGCTGCACAGTTGTGTTTTGCGAAGCTGGGCGAGTTCCTGGTGTCTGATGATCGCCGTTTGATCGAGCAGGTGGTGGTGGATTTGTTGCAGCAGCGCGGACAGTGGGTGGCGACGGCGGAGTCGTGCACGGGCGGATTCATCGCGCATCGGATCACGAACGTGCCGGGTGCGTCGAATGTGCTGGCCCACGGTTTTGTGACGTATGGAAATGTTGCCAAGATGCAGCATCTGCATGTGCCCGTGGAACTCCTCGCGGAACACGGGGCAGTGAGTGCGCCGGTGGTGGCGGCGATGGCGGAGGGGTGTCTTCGGGTGAGCGGGGCGGATCATGCGATCGCCGTGAGCGGGATCGCCGGGCCGGGTGGTGGATCGGAGGCGAAGCCGGTGGGCACGGTGTTCATCGCGCTGGCATCGAAGGGACACGAGGTTGCGGTGCGCCGCCGCTGGTTCCGCGGGGAGCGCGAATGGTTCAAAACTCTCACCAGCCAGGTGGCGCTTGATTTTCTGCGACGTCGCATGTGCGGATATGGAATTCCCGAGTAAGCTGTCTCTCCATCATGTCGATTTTCCATTCAGCCCGATTTCTTATCTTTTCGTCGCGAGGCGGGATACGGCTGGCGATGATTCTTGCGGGATGCGTGGCGGCGGGCCTGGCGCGTGCGGATGTGAAAACCAAGCCTGAGGATAAGAAAAAGAAAATGAACCCGGAGCAACTCATTCCCGAGGTTCGCGACATGGCGGCGTCGTTTGTGGTTGGGAAAGCAGTGGATATTGAACTTGTGGCTTCCACTGGCACGCTCAAGCCCGTCGAGTTCCTTATCCGCCAGCAGCCGGAGAACGGCACGCTTTCCGCTTTGCGTTCTCATCCGCGTGAGACCAACAAGGGGATTGTGACTTATTTACATCGTGGGGGTGACGCGCCGCTGACGGACCGTTTCACATTCGCCTGCCGCGTGGATGGCGGCGCGGTGTCGGCATCCGCGAACGTCACGCTAATAGGGAAAAGTTTTGAACCGAAATTGGAACTGGTTGATTACATGGCTGTGGATAAAGTGTTTTTGGGTGGCGAAGCCGTGGTGCGTTTCGCTGTGAAAAACAACGGTGCCGCGGATTTTGCGGCGGACATACCATGGGAAGAACCCTGGCTGGGGCCGGCGCGCGTGGAGATCAAGTCGGGTGAGACGGGATATTACACCGTGCAATTCCGCCCGAAGGCGGCTGGAATTTATCGCTTGGAGAAATTTCTCCAAGCTGGTGTGCTGGGAAGCAAGCTGCCACTTTTCGGCCAGTGTGTCCGTCCGCTCACGGTCACGCCGGGTCGTCTAGTTTTGGCGGCTGATGCTTCTGGCGCCCGGGAGGGAGAGTTGCAGTTGATTAATGGACAGTCGGAGCCGATTCGCGTGCAGGTGCAATCGGATGGACGTCTTCAGGGTGGCGGTCTCATTGAGGTGCCGGGCGGCGGGAAGGCGCGGGTCTCTCTCGCGCTGCCACCGCAGGATGTTGCGTCCTATATAGGCGAGGTGAAGGTCACTTCCCCGCAGGGTGGCGAGGTGGTAATAGTTGAGGCTGCCGCCAAACCGGCGGAGTTGCGAATTGAATCTCCATCCGGCGCAGTGCTTGATCTGGGGAGCGTGCCGGTGGGCAAAGCTGCTCGCGGTGAAGTTGTCATCAAGAACTTTGGCGGCACCACTGCGGTCATTCAAGCGCAGGTGCGCGCGCCGCTGATGGTCAAGCCTTCTGAAGAAGCCGTGAGGCTGGAGCCGGGCGGCCACGCTGTGTTTGTCCTGACAATGACCGGTGATCAACCCGGTGCGCTGGCGAGAGATCTGAGGTTTAGTGGGGGTCAGGCGCTGCCGCCTATCATGGTGCAAATGCAGGTGCTGCCAGCGGAAGCGGTTCCCGCTCCTGTGGCGGCGGCGCGGCAGGAGCCGCAGGCTGGAGTTTCCCATGTGTCACGGCCGTCCACGCTGACGGGCAGTGATGCAGCCGTGCGCACGCCATTGCAGCGGCTTTTGATTGCTCAGCTCGCATCTTCTGGCTTGCCGGTGATGAAGGAGCGGATCAATCCATTTCTCGAGCGTGTAACCACGGTGGATCTTCTTGCCCGCACTTCGCACAGTCTCACCATTTCGTGGAAAACTCCATCTGTGACGCCCGCAGGCTGGATCATTGAGAGTGCCACCATGGTGCAGGTTGCAGAGGGCGGGGGCAGCTTGGTGAAAATTTGGCTGCCATTGAAAAACTGGAAAACCGTTGATGGCGGGGCGGGCCGCGTAGCCGTGCTCATTGAGCCACTCCCTTCTTCAGCACAGTTCGAACTGCGCATCATGGGCGTGGATCGCGACGGAAAAGTCGCCGAACCCTCGGCGGGTTTTATTGTCACTACCGACGATGCCAGGCGCATACCCGCGTGGTTCTGGCGAACGCTGGCCATTAGCATTCTTGCGGTCGCGACTTATATTTTGAACAAGATGCGGCTCGGTGAATGGGAGTGGAGATTTCGTCGAGAGTCCAAGCCAACGGGCGGCTGATCGCGAAAAAATCCTGCGTGTGGCTTTTTAGGATAGTTCGCAAAGTCAGATTCTGTGGCCCCGGAACAGTTGTTGACGGTGACTCCGTCATATAAATCGCTTGCCGTGAGGCAGATTTGTCTGCTTAGTCCGCGCCACTACATGAGCAACAAAAAGACCACCGTTGTCACTGGAGCTGCAGGATTTCTTGGATCCCACTTGAGTGATCTGTTGCTGGCCAAGGGCTACAAGGTCATCGGGCTCGATAATCTGATCACGGGGAATGTGCGGAACATTGAGCATCTCGCGGGCAATGCGGACTTTGAATTCATCAAGCACGACGTGACGAAGTTCATCTTTCTGCCTGGGAAGGTCGATCTCATCTTTCATTTTGCGTCGCCGGCATCGCCGATTGATTACCTGCAGATTCCGATCCAGACGCTCAAAGTTAGCTCGCTGGGCACGCACAACGCGCTGGGGCTGGCCAAGGAGAAGGGGGCGACATTTCTCATCGCGTCCACCAGTGAGTGCTATGGCGATCCGCTGGAGCATCCGCAAAAAGAGACGTATTGGGGCAACGTGAATCCCATTGGGCCGCGCGGCTGTTATGACGAGGCCAAGCGCTTCGCCGAGGCCATCACCATGGCCTATCATCGCTTTCACAATTTGGACACAAAGATCGTGCGCATCTTTAATACCTATGGCCCGCGGATGAGGCTGGACGATGGCCGCGTGGTGCCAGCGTTCATCGGACAGGCGCTCCAGGGGCGGCCGCTAACTTTGTTTGGCGACGGTTCGCAGACGCGGAGTTTCTGTTATGTGAGCGACTTGCTCGATGGCATTTATCGGTTGTCGCAGAGCGACTACCATGAACCGGTGAATATTGGTAATCCGGCAGAGATGACCGTGCTGGAATTTGCCAAAAGAATCCTGGCGATCACTGGTTGCAAGTCACCCATCGAGAGCAAGCCGTTGCCGACCGACGATCCGAAGCAGCGGCGGCCGGATATTTCGCTCGCGAAGAAGCTGCTGGGCTGGGAGCCGAAAGTGACCTTTGACGAAGGCATCCCCCAAACCATCTCCTACTTTCGTGACTTTCTCACAATCAACACTTGATATGAAGGTGGAAAAGCTGCTAAAAATGGCTAGGCTGCGAAAGCAGTGTCCACCTTGCAGTTGCAGAAGTTAGCCATTCAATCTATCCATCACCTCCCATGAATTTTAGCTTTATCACCACATTTAGTCTCATGGCGGCTGCTTTCAGCATCAGCGCCGTGAATGCCCAAGTGGCGCCGACGGTCAAGGTTGACGTCAAGGATATTAAAACTCAGGATCAGAAAACGCCGCAGTTTCAGGCCGGCAACGTCAAAGAGCATGTTTGGCGGCCAAAGACCTGGCTGGAAATCGACATGGAGATGGACGTGAAAAAGGCCAAGTCTACCACTGACAACACCACGATGGTAGATGCGTTGGAGGTGAAATATTTTATTGGGCTCAATGCGACCGACGCGAATAAGAAAAATTACGTGCTTACGGGCACGATGACCCTGCAGAATATTCCGACCAAGGCGGGTGAGCACGCCCACGCGCTGGCGTTCGTTTCACCGTCCACCCTGCGCCGGCTGCTCGGTGAAACCAAGCAGTTTAACTCCGCCGTGGACGTTAAAGCCATTGCGGTGGAAATCAGCTACGGGGGCCAGGTCATCGGTGGCCATCCCATCGGCCAGGGGAAATGGTGGGAAGACCTCTCCAAGTTTGCGGTTGTGGATGGAGAGATTCTCCCCAAGTTAAAAACTCCCTTTGCGCCTCTTTGGGGAGATTATGATGTTGATGTGAAGACAAGATAACATCGCATCGAAATTGCTATAATATTCGCTACCGGTTAAAGTTCCTCCTCATGGCAGAAAGCACCTTCGCAGTCCTCAGTCTCGGTTCGCAACGCGTGAGCGGCGCAGTCTTCGGCAAGACGCGCTCTGGCGAGTTGGTGCTCAAAAATGTTAATTTTGCCGAGATGCACGGCGATCCCGGCGCGGAAGCCACCCGGTTGCCGCAACTCCGGTTGGCGGCGGTTGAATTGGCCGAAAGCCTCAGGCTCTCGAGCCGGCCGGTGTGGTATGCCATCGCGGGTCACGTGGTGTTCACGCGCTTCGTGAAGCTGCCCCCATTCGAGGACGATAAGGCGGATCAGATCGTCGAATTCGAGGCGCGGCAGAACGTGCCCTTCCCGATCAATGAAGTTATATGGGACTACGAATTCATCGGTGAGAAGTCCAAGCCGGAGCGCGAAGTGGCTTTGGTGGCAATCAAGGCGGACGCGCTTAATGACATAAACGAACAACTCGAGGATTGTGGGATCAAGGTAATCGGAGTCGATTTGGCACCATTGGCACTTAGTAATGCATTTCGCTACTGTTATCCTGACGTTGCTGAGCCTACGCTGATTATTGACTTGGGGGCGAAGTCAACGAATCTCGTTTTTATCGAGGGCGACAAGCTTTTCACCCGTAACATTCTAGTCGGCGGCAGCGCCGTCACCGGGAACATCGCCAAGGAAATTGGAATCCGATTTGGTGAGGCTGAAGACCGCAAACGCTCTCAGGGCTTCGTCTCCCCAGGCGGGACGCATGAGCCGCATGAGGACGAGGAGGTGGACGCGATTTCCAAAATCATCCGCAATACCATGACCCGGCTTCACGGGGAGATTATCCGAACGATCCATTACTACCGGACGCAGCAGGGCGGCAGCATCCCGCAGCGCATTTTTCTCTGTGGTGGCGGCGCGCAAACGCCCTTGATTTGCGAGTTTTTCACTGAAAAATTTAATCTGCCTGTCGAGGTGATGAATCCGCTGCGTGGAGTTAAAGTTGAAGGGCGCGCCCAGTCGGTCGCGGATGCTAATACGCCATCGATGGGCGAACTCGTGGGTCTTGCGCTGCGCCACATCGGCAGTGCGCCTGTGGAGGTGGACTTGGTTCCAGAAAGTGTCGCGCGGTCGCGTGAGACGACCCGGCGGGCCCCGTTGCTGCTGCTGTCCATGCTGTGTTTTTTCGCGGCATTGTGCTCGGGAATTTTCTATTTTAAGAAAGCCGCGGAACTGGTCCGCTCTAAATTAGATGAGCTTTCAGGTCACTACCTGGCATTAGAGAAGCATGATGGGGAGCTCAAAAAGCTTCAGGTTGAGCTTGGCAGTCTTAAAATTCAGAGCGCACAATTAGAAGACGCGGTCAAGAGTCGCGGCTGGTGGAGTCATGTGTTGGCATTCTTGAATAATAAATTCGAGAACGACTACGTCTGGATCACCCAGATCGAAGTTCTCAAGAACGGTGGTTCCCTCTCCAATCCCCTTTCCACTGGCGGCAAAGTATCCGGCGCGAATGCCGCCAATCCAACTGTTAAGGGTGGAGGTGCGGCACCCGCGCCCGCCTACGAACTCCGCATTCAGGGTCTCTACCGCAAGAACGATAAAGAGCAGCAGGTCGTCTACGATTATTACAACGCGCTCACGACATCGAAGGAAGCCGAGGAGTTCTTTGCCAAGCCGCCCGCTGAACAAAAGCCGGAGGTGGAGACAGGCGCTACAGGCGAGGATCGCTACGCCTACAAGTTCAAGTTCCGCCTTCCGATGGCGAAGGACACGATGAAATTTGAAAAATGATGAACTGGATCCAACAAAACAAAAGACTGTCTCTCATCTTCGGCATCATGATTGCCGGTGGGCTGGGCTTGGGTTACTGGATCTACGTTGCGTGGTCGGATTTTTCGAGCGCCCAGTCCGAATGGGAATCGAAGAGCCAAAAAACGACCGCCATGGAAAACAGCAAGGTATATCCCAGCCCCGCCAATGTGAAGGCGCTCGACCGGGAAATTGCCGATTACCGGAGTGAGTATAAATTATTGCGCACAGCTCTTCTGGACCCGGCCGCACAAAGGCCGATCAAGCCCATGAGCGAAACCGAGTTTCAGGCGAAGGTGAAGGAGCGAGCCAGGGCGTTGAATCAAAAAGCGGACGAGTTCGGCGTCAAGCGCCCGGCCAATTTCACGCTTGGTTTCGAGGAATATTCCGGCAAGCTGCCGCTCAATGCGGAGGCATCCGCGGAGTTGAACATCCATCTCGATGTCATGGAGATGTTTATTACAACCCTGATTGGCGCTAGGGTGATCTCGATCGACCAGCTTCAGCGCTACCGTCTGGCGTGCGAAGACAAGAAGAGCACCGGCACGGCGCCGGTGGCACCCCAAAAAAACGCCGCGCCATCCGCACCGGTAGCGAACACCGAGCAGGTCCTCGATCGCTATACGATCAAATGCAATTTCACGACCGACCAGAAGCAATTGGAGACTGTGATGAACAATCTTAGCAATGCTGCGACGACGCACGATTTCCTTACCGTGCGCCTCATGCGCGTGGATAACGAAAGAGCGGACGCGCCGACCAAGGAAGAAATCAGGGCGATTCAGCGGAATAATATTACCAGTGAAGCACCCGCCCCATCCGGCTCAGTTGATCCCAAGGCTCCGGCATCGAACGCCATTGTGCCACCCAAGCCCCTGCCAGCGGATTCGTGGACCATCATCGGGGCTGAAAACCTGAAGGTTTACCTGGAGGTGGACTACATCCGCTTCCGTCAACCAACGCCCGAGAACACAGCGGTGCCGAAACGGTGAAATCATGAAACCTTTATCACGTCATGCATAAAGCCCGCGGAAAATACGAGAGCGTCATCCTGATCTTCATGGCGGTATTGGCCATGACGGCTGGCGCTTGGTTTATCCGGATGACGTTGAGTTTCCCGGAGACCTTGGCGCGCACCAAGGGTGTGGAGAAATCGTTCAATGGTGACATCCCCGTGGACAAAATCAGGCAGGTCATCGCGCTAGCCAAGGCGGATTCCAAGAAATGGACCCCGCCCGTCCGCAACAACAAGGAAGTGCCGCTTTTCAAGTCCGTGCTGCTTCTGCTGAAATTCAGCGAGCCCAACAACACCATCGACATGTTCACCGAGACGCCGCAGATCCGTCCCCCGATGACCAATAAATGGCTCCGCGAGAGTAATTTGCCGAAGATTGGAAACAACCCCGCCTACCTGATTCCCAATGTGGGCGATCTCGATGCGGATGACGACGGCTTCTCCAACAAGGATGAGTTTGAGAAAGGAACCGATCCCACCGACGCCAAGAGTCATCCGCCGGTCACGGACAAGCTTTATTTTGTCGAGCGCATCGCGCACAATTACCGGCTGATTCTCCGTTCTTCCAACCCCCCGTTTCAAGTGGGCACCCCGGACGAAAGCAGGAGGAAGAACTGGTTCGTGAATTCAGGTCAGCGCTTTGGTCCTGGCGATAGATTTATCGCTGGCAAGCTGGAGAATAAAGTCGTGCCGGACCCCAGAGTTGGCGAGAGGGACGCCTCAGAGCTTCAAGTTGAGGACACGGTGCGAAAGAATACGTTCACCCTCATCTTAGGCGTGGAAACGAATATTGCAGATTACGAAGCCTCCTTTGAATCCCGCCTCCAGGTGCGGGAAAGCATCAAGGCCAGGAAGGGCGACAACTTCCGCATTCTGAGCTGGCCGGACACGACTTACAAAGTCATTGACATTCAAGCGGACTCTGCGGTAATCTCGCCCCTGAATTCCAAGGGCGATCCAGATAAGCAGATCATTATCAAGCAATAAATAACCTGACGCCCAGCAGGCCCTGTCAGGTTCACTCCAATAACGCAAATCATAAAACCATCAAATTAACATCTTGATGGCGGCATCATTCTCCCGCATAAGGCATCACTCCACGCATCCACCACTCCCGAAATGATCAGCACCCAACTCAATACAAGGTTCGTGAGCCAGGCAACTTTGCTCACATTAATTTTCGCCATCACGACAGCCGCCACATTTGCGGGGCCTGGCGCTTCCAGCGGGGGTTCTCTTTCCGGGATCGCTGATCGGGAATTCAACCGCCGGCTCCAGCGCACGCACGAAGCCGAGGACTCCATCACCAAAGGCGACAAGTATTACGTCGACGGCGACTACGAGCAGGCTCTCAACGAATATAAGACAGCGCTTGATATTCTACCCGAGGCTCCGGCCACCCAGCTCCTGCGCGATTCCGCCACGGCGCGTTATTGTGATGCCGCCGTGGGTCTCGCACGCCAGCGGGCTGGTGGCGGACGCTATGCCGATGCCCGCACTTTGCTCAAGGATGCATTGGCCCGCAATTCTGAACATGTCGCTGCCAAGATCCTGTTCAAGCAACTCGACGACCCGGATCGCCATAATCAGGCTCTCACACCTGAGCATGTAAAAAATGTGGCGGACGTGAATCAACATCTTAAGATGGCGATCTCCTATGAGGAGCTCGGCGATCACGATAATTCGATCAAGGAATTCCAGGATGTGCTGCGGATCGACAGATACAACAATGCCGCCCGCCAGGGCATGGAGCGCGTGGAGCAGGAAAAGGCGCGCTATTATGCATCTTCGCGTGATTACACCCGCTCCAAAATGTTGAATGATGTCAACAAGGGCTGGGAGGAGCAGGTTCCTGTGAAGCTTCTGCAAACCGAAATGACGAACATCAGCAACACCACCAACAGCGGACGCTACTTGGTGGAGAAAATGAACCGCATTGTCTTTCCCTTCGTGCAGTTTACCGGGAACAGCGTCGAAGAGTGCATCGAAGTTCTCCGCATCAAGAGCAAGGACCTCGACACCATGGAGCGCGATCCGGCTAAGCGCGGGGTGAACATCATTCTCCGCCAAGGAGCAGCCCCTCCCACAGCGTCGATCTCGTTTGAATTGCGTGATGCCCCGATGGCAGAAATTCTCCGATACATCACTGAGCTTGCAACCATGAAATACAAGGTGGAACCGTATGCCGTCCTCGTCGTCCCTCTTTCCGAAACCACAAACGAGAAATTCACGCGCACCTTCAAGGTTCCGCCAGATTTTCTCACCGGTGGCGCAGGCGATGGTGGCGGAGCCGCGGCTGCTCCTACTGCGGTTCCCGACCCGTTTGCCCCCAAACCAGTGGGTGGTGCCGCTGGTGGAAGTGCACTGCCCACCAGAGGGAAAGCGTCAGAAATCCTTGCGGCGAATGGCATCACCTTTCCCGAGGGTACTTCGGCGACATTCATCGCTGCGACTTCCCAGTTGATCGTGACAAACACCCAGCCGAACCTCGATAACGTCGAACTTTTCGTTGACCAACTGCTCAAGAAAATCCCGCAGATGATCAACATCAGCGCGAAGTTTGTGGAAGTCAGTCAGAAAAATACTGATGAGCTCGGATTCGACTGGCTCATCGGTGCGTTCAATCTTGGTGCCCCAGGCGTGTTCGGGGCAGGCGGCACCACCGGAACCTCCGCGAATGGCCCGGTGAACGGGAATGATTACCCTTTCGTTTTTCCCGGTTCGACGACTCCAGTGGGTGTGTTTCCGGTCACTGCTGGCAACCGCTCAGGTTCTGCCGCAAACGTTCCCAACTCCATCGACGGTCAGATTCTAGGGACAGGCAATCAGGCTGTGTCGAAGGCTCCGGGAATTTTCAGCATCTCGGGAGTGTTTACCGATCCGCAGTTTCAGGTCGTCATCCGTGCCCTCAGTCAGAAAAAAGGCGTGGATCTAATGAGCGCACCCAGTGTCACCACCCGATCCGGCCAGAAAGCCAGCGTTGAAGTGGTGCGTGAGTTTATCTACCCGACGGAGTTCAGCCCGCCCCAGATTCCACAAAACGTGGTCGGCGGAGGAGGAGCTAATGGGGTTGGGAATGGAGGCGGCGGCCAGGCCGCAGCTCCCATTGCCGCACCTTCCAACCCGTCTGCATTCACGATGCGCCCTGTCGGTGTCAAGATGGAGGTGGAGCCTGTTATCGGACCTGATGGCTACACCATTGATCTCAATATTGCTCCAGAAGTGACCGAGTTTGATGGTTTTATCAATTACGGCAGTCCTATTAAGAGCACAGCAACGGACCTGCTGGGTAGAACGACTGAGATCGTCCTCTCGGATAACAAGATCCAACAGCCTATCTTCTCCACCCGAAAAGTGCAGACCGCCGTTACTGTCTGGGATGGTCAGACGGTCGCCATGGGTGGCCTCATTCGTGAAGACGTTCAAGACGTGCAGGACAAGGTTCCGATCCTTGGCGATCTCCCATTGATCGGCCGACTTTTCCAGACGAAATCTCAAGACCATTTCAAGCGTAATTTGATGGTTTTCGTCACCGCGAAGCTGATCGACCCTTCCGGTAACCCGATCCGCAACACCAGCGGTTCTACAACTACAACCACCTCCGGCGGCGGAACTGGAGTCGAAGGAGTCTCCGCCATCCCTGGCGCTCCTGGAGTGCTTCCTCCGATCAAGTAAAAAAAGTGGGTCGGCAGCCCTCTGCCGATCATACCCATCAAAAATCGGCGGAGGGCCGTCGACCCACTTTCAAAAGCCGCAGTGCGGACTGGGTGTCAAATTTCAGGGCGAACCGGGTTGCCGGTTCGCCCGTTCCGCTTCAAGTGATCGCATGAAAACCTGGATCGTCACCGGCGGAGCTGCCACCGGCAAGTCCGCATTTTGCAAAATCGTTCTCAAACTTGAGCCCGCAGCCAGGCTGGCTTCAAGCGATGAGATCGTTCATGAACTTCTCGCCGAACCCAAAACGGCTCAGGCTGTCGCCGGGATCTTCGGCACCGATGTTCTCGAAGCTTTCGGCGAGGTGAATCGCGCCGTCCTGCGCTCGCGGGTATTCGCTTCCGAAGTAGCCCGGAAAGAACTCGAAGCACTGCTGCATCCGCTGGTCTATGCCCGCATGGAACTGGCCCAAGTCGCCGCCGCAGCGGAAGGGGTGCAACTTTTCATTGCGGAAATCCCTTTATTCTACGAAGGTTCCCGAACCTTCCCGGCTGACCGCGTTATTTTGGTCGCCGCCGACGACGCCTCCCAGCTACGGCGCATGATGGAAACGCGCGGCCTTGATGCCAGCACCGCGCAACGCATCCTCGCCGCCCAGCTCCCGCTTGCGCGGAAACTGGAGTTGACCACCATCGTCGTCTGGAATGAAGGCTCCCTCGAATTGCTCCACTCTCAAGCGCAGCTTCTGCTGCAATCCACTGATCCATGACTGAAGAAACCACCACGCAAGACATCACGCTCGATCCCGGGCAACCTGTGTCGTCTGCAGCCCCTCCTCCCCATTCCAATCCCGTCCGCTCCGCAGTGGATGCTCCCATGCTCAAAGCTGAGGCCCCGTTTCCCGAGGAGGCTTCTGTCAATGAACTCCAGAGCCGCCCCATCGGCGCACTGCAAATCCTCGCGGGCGAACTTGGCTGGCGGATCAATGGCAGCCGTGGCAAGCACCAGCTCATTCACGAACTCGTGTCTTGGATGAGCCAGCACGGCACGCGGGTCACCGCGGAAGGTTTTCTCGAACTTTTACCCGAGGGCTTCGGCCTTCTTCGCTATCCCTTATACAGCTTCACTCCGCTGCCCGAGGATATTTTTGTGCCTCCGTTCGCGATGAAGAAATTAATGCTCCGGCCCGGTCAGAAACTCAAAGTGCTGGTCAAGGCTTCTCGCGACAAGGAAAAATTCGTCGCCATGGACCGGGTTCTCGAGATCGAAGGCCAGCCCTTTGAAAACTGGCAGCAGACTGCGGATTTCGAAAAACTCACCGCCACTTTTCCGAACGAGCGCATCATCCTCGAAACGCCAAAGAAAGCTTCGGTCAGCTCTCGCGTCATCGATCTGGTCGCACCGCTCGGCAAAGGCCAGCGCGCGCTCATTGTCGCTTCGCCCCGCTCAGGCAAGACGATGCTCCTCAAGGATATCGCCCGCTCCATCACCACCAATCACAAGGAAGTCACGCTCATTGTTCTTCTTCTCGATGAACGCCCGGAGGAAGTCACCGATTTCGAGGATACCGTGAACGCGGAGATCTACGCCTCCACCTTCGATCAGCCGCCCAAGCGCCACCAGCAGGTCGGCGACCTGGTGTTGGAACGCGCCAAGCGCCTCGTCGAAATGGGCAAGGATGTCGTCGTGCTGCTCGACTCCATCACCCGCATGGCCCGCGGTCATAACGCCATGCAGGGCGGCAAAGGGCCCATCATGTCCGGCGGCTTGGGGACCCAGGCGCTGATGAAACCCAAGAAATTTTTCGGCGCCGCGCGCAAAGTCCAGGAGGGCGGCAGCCTCACCATCGTCGCCACTGCGCTCGTGGAAACCGAGAGCCGCATGGACGACATCATCTTCGAGGAGTTCAAGGGCACCGGCAACATGGAGATCAACCTCGACCGCGAAATCTCCGAACGCCGGGTTTATCCTGCGATCCATCTGCAAAAGTCCGGCACCCGCCGCGATGACATGCTCTACCATCCCGACGAGTTCAGGCGCGTCTCCGCCATCCGCAAGCAGCTCGCCGCCGTCCCTGCCGTCGAAGGTCTGGAGCTGCTCATTCGCAATGTCGAGCGCACTGGCAGCAATGCCGAGATTCTGCTCGCGGGCCTTAAATAAGCACCGTCCCGCACCGTGGCAGAACAAGGACACTCGTGGATCGATACTGAGGACGATCTCCGTAAATTTGTCGATGGCGTCGCTAAGAAAATCGACGCTGGCGAAGTCGATGCCTGCTACATCGACACCGAGGCCGACAGCCTCCATCACTACCAGGAAAAACTTTGTCTCATCCAGCTCGGCGTCGGCGGCCAGTTTGCACTAATCGATCCCATCGCCATCAAAGAGATGCGCCCGCTGATCGACGCGCTCGACCGGTTGGAGATATGGATGCATGGCGCGGACTACGACCTCACTATGTTCCGCCGCACTTACAACTGGGTGCCACGCACCGTGCGCGACACGCAGATCGCCGCCCGCCTCGCCGGGCACCGCCAGTTTGGCCTCGCCGCTTTGGTCGAACAAAACTTTGGCGTGACCATGTCCAAAGCCTCGCAGAAAGCCGACTGGAGCCGTCGCCCACTTCCGGAAAAAATGCTTACTTATGCAGTCGATGATGTTCGCTGGCTCCCGCCGCTCATTGAAAACCTCAAGGAAGAACTCGAGGACAAAGGCCGCTGGAATTGGTTCGAACAGAGCTGCGCCGGACTCCGCGCTGACGTTCTCGCCCGCCCGGAGCGAGTGCGCGATGAAGCGTGGCGCATTTCCGGTTCCGGTTCGCTCCGACCCAGAGGCATGGCTCTTCTGCGCGCCATCTGGCACTGGCGTGATGGCATGGCATCGGAGCGCGATGTGCCGCCTTTCCGCATCCTCAACAACCAGCAGATGCTGGCCATGGTGGAGGAATTCGAGCGCAGCGACCGCGTGACGATTTCCGATCGCTGGCGCGGTGCATGGCGGGAAACGTTTCTGGGTACCATCGACGCCGTGCGCAAAAGCGATGAGACCACCTGGCCGCAGCGCCCGCGCAAGCAGGGTCGCCGCACCACCGAGGACGACCGCGACCGCATCGAAAAACTCTGCAAGTCACGCGACCTCATCGCGGAAAAACTCGGCATCGACACCGCCTTGCTCGGTTCCCGCGCAGTGATGGAGGGACTCGTGCTCGACCGCGAAGGTTCTAATATGAATCATCTCATGCCCTGGCAGCGAGAGGCGCTGGGCGATGCGCTGAAGTAACGGGCCGATTGTGCGATCTGAAAAAGCATGTCGCGCAAGCAACAAAGCCCCTGATTGCGCAATGCCCGCGCAGTGCTTCAATCCACCAGCTCATGAATTTCTCCAAGAAAGCTGAATACGCTCTGCGGGCCGTAATGGCCATGAGCCGCAGCGTGCCGGGGACGGTTTTTTCCATTCAGTCGATCTCGCACGAGGAACACATTCCGCTGAAATTTCTCGAGCAAATCCTGCTTATCCTTCGGAAGGCTGGCTTGCTCCAGAGCAAACGTGGAGCCGGCGGCGGCTACCAGCTCGCACGACCTGCAAACCGTATCACGCTGTGTGAAATTTTGGAACACGTTGATGGCCCGCTCGATATTTTACCAGGTGGTTCCATCTCCGCTGGATTGAATTCCGTATTCTCCCAGTTGCGGGGCGATCTCCGCGCCTGGCTGGCTGACATCACCATAGCCGACATCCTTCAGCGCGAACAACAGGGCGGGGCGGGGAGTTTTGAGATATAAAAATGCAAGAGCAGTGAGCGGTTTCATATTTGCCTTGCGTCTGTTGCTTTTCTCTCCATCCGCGTTAGTTTGTCCGGCAAATTTCATTTCGGGGGCGTCACGGTTTCGACGGATGGTCTGAGATGGAGGCTGCATGCCGCGGATGATTCGTGCGCCGCGTTATCAATCGGATCAAAACAAACAAACGCGAACTCTAACGAGCTTGCCCTCGCCGCT
>JANNQW010000184.1:0-6234 GCA_031400955.1 Verrucomicrobiota bacterium | reverse complement strand
TTGTGTGTTTTGACAAGCAAATTCGCTTGGCTGTTTCTCAACCCCGGGAATTCGCTGCAACAGGCACAGAAATGTGTCTTAATACCACGAGCAGTTGAAACAGCATCATTCATTCTGTGTGACCCGGAGGGTCGCAAGAACTTAGCCGGTGGTGGCCAACCACCGGATCATTGTTGGGCCATGTGCGCTCCAGTGGAGCGCGAGAACGGTGCTCTCCTGCACGGAGACCTCCTTCTGGCGCCCCTTCAGGGCGCACAACCACTCTTCGTGGTGCTACCGGTGGTTGTCACCACCGGCTATGTTCTCTGCCACTTCCAGGGGCCAAAAGATCCGGTTTTCAACTTGCCTTGACATAAACCCTCAAAAAATGATGGTAACAAACATGACCGTGAATATACGGGGCTGAGTAATTAGCTAAGCACTGACAAGATTTACCGCCAGACTCACAGACCCACTTCACACAAACGGCGGGCTATTTCTGCGGTTCCTTCAAGAGGACTCTGGCTTCGGCTTTGCGCCGTTCCAAGTCTGCCGCACGAAGTGCTGCGATCAGTTCGCGATTCTCAATCCCATTGAGGATGCCGGGGACGGCGCACTTTTTTCCGGTGTTGGCCTCATAATCATCGGCGAGGGACCAGCTGTCACTGCGCTGGGGTGACAGGGGGATATCCGTATGGTCTCTGCTTTTGAGATTGGCCAGCGGATTCCGGCCCCACCCATAGCGGAAATGGATTGGCTCAAGCACCAACGGACTGGTGAGGGCAAGCACCTGATTGTTGGACTTTGTCTGGTTCAGCGGATCTTTTCCTCTTTCGAGGAACTTGGCGGTCGCGGGCTGAAACTTGCCGTCCTTGCCAGCGATGGCGAAACCCAGAACCGGGCCGTCATTGTAAGGACCGACGTCACTATCAAAAGTAAGCACGATTCTGCCGCCGTCCGGTCGCGTCTCTTTGATGACCGGCGGTTGCCACTGGATTTGCTTCATGCCGTATTGCGTGGCCAAAGCCCAGCGGGCCATGCGCTCGCCCACGGGAATCTTGATCTGGGGATGATACCAGCTGCGGCGCTGATCGAAACTGCTGGCGATGCCGATGTTCTTGTCGCCCGCTTTCTGCAGTTCGAGAAAAGTCTTGTCATGCACCTCGCGGATGTAGATTCCTTCATTAACCATCATTGGGAGATAGTTATCCAAGTCCTGCGGCTCGCCTTCTGTTTCTTGCGAGATGATGCCGAAAGGCATGGCAGGATCGTTGAAGGCTGCCCGCCAGGCCTGAATCATCGGGACGAAAACTTGGGAATAAAAAATATGTCCGTTGGGCTCCATTGCATTGTTGTAACCTTGGTGCCAGATGGCGCCTTCGACGGAAAGGCCAATGATGGGAGCGATGGTGCTGGCATAGCAGTTACCGGGACGGTTCATATCGAGGGCCGGTCCGGGCAGGAGTTCCGTTGGCGCTTTGAGTTTGGAGACATCCTGCCCCTTTTCCTTCATCTGAGCCACGCGCTTGTTATGATTGCTGATGCGGTCTTCCAGATCCTTTTGCGGATTGAAATCGGCGACCTTCTTGTCCCATTCGGCCAGTTTGTTTTTGACCTGGGGCGTGTTGATGGATTTGAGCACATCCAAAGGCGTCCAGGTTTCGACACAGGTGCCACCTCGGGAAATGTTGACGATGCCGATGGGAATCTGCGTCGCCATGTGAATGCGCCGCGCAAAGACGTAGCCGATGCCCGACATGGTGCGCACGGTTTCCGGCGAGCAAACGTCCCAATAACCCTGGCGCAGGTGCGAACCGAAAAAGTCGTGCCATTTATACCAGCGCGGAAAACTGCTTTTTGCGTTCGGACCATCTTGCTGCGGGATGGTCATGAGACGCAGGTTAGGAAAATTCGCCGCCACGATTTCCAGATCGCCGTTATCAACTCTCTCGATAGCAAATTCCATGTTGCTCTGGCCGCCGAGCAGCCAGAGATCGCCGATCAAAATGTTATTCAGGTTCAGAGTCTGATCCTTGCCTTTGACCACCATATCCTGCGGCGTGCTGCTGACGGGCAGGGCGGAGAAGGTGACGTTCCACGACCGATCAGCGGCTGCCTTAGTCGTCTGCGTCTGGCCAGCGAAGGAAACGGTCACGCTCTCGCCCGGTGCCGCCCAGCCCCAGATGCGGATGGGCTTGTCGCGCTGCAACACCATGTCCGACTGAAACAAGTTATGCAGACACAGCCCGCTTCCCATCGCAGGCGTCTCGATGAGGTCCTTTCCGGTTTCCAGTTTTGGTTTAGTAAAGGCGACTGACAGAGCCGGCAAAGCCGCCAGCAAGATTGCGAATGCGAAGGTCAATTTTTTCATAAGGAGGAGCGAGCAGTGTAATGACCCAAGCGGTTGAGTCAAACCGCCTAACTGACATCAAACGAGTCCTAGTATTAAACAAAACGTTTGTAGCAATACAACGTATCCCGTGGTCACCCTGCACAGGCTACAGCGCCTCGGCTTGATCGCCATCGTCGGCTACCTACTTCATGTGTCGTGGGATCACTGTATGAAGGGAGACTTCTTCGCCGAACTCCTGTATGCCGACGTGCTGCAATGCCTTGCGGCGAGTCTGGTAATACCCCCTCACTCCCAGGCTCCGAAGCGCGTCCGGGGCGGTAGCAGTGCGCAGGGAGCGGAACCAAATTCCAAGCCGTAATACTTCCGCGACGAACGTTTAGCGGCAATTGACTTGAAACTTGGACACTTTCCACGACCTATCGCTGGCGTCTCCCCCAACCTTGAATCCATCATGAAAACCAAGTTCCTTGCCCTGTTGTCCGCCCTTGTGGCGTATTCCACTCTTGCCTCTGACCAACCCGACGCGTCCGGGCCCGGATGGACACCCTTGTTCGCCCCCGACCTCTCCAACTCAGACAAACCCGAGGGCGTCTGGTCCGTGGCCAATGGCGAACTCACCGCCAATGCCGACCACTGTATTTGGACCAAGACGAATCACGAGAATTTCATGCTCGATCTTGAGTTCAAAACCGACAACGGCACCAATAGCGGTGTCATCATCTATTGCACCGACACCAAGAACTGGATCCCAAAATCAGTGGAAATCCAGATTGCTGATCCCTTCGCCGACAAATGGGCTAAGGCGACTCCCACTTGGCACGGCGGCGGCATTTTCGGCCATTTGGCCCCGGCCAAGCAAGCGACTAAAAAACCCGGCGAGTGGAATCACATGACCATTGAGGCCAAGGGTAAGCAATTGAAAGTCTGGCTCAATGGCGAACTCACAGCCGATATGGACATGGCAAAATGGACTTCCGCCAAGAAGAACCCGGATGGCTCCGACATTCCGAACTGGCTGAGCACTCCCTTCGCAGAATTGCCTACCAAGGGTCGCATTGGCCTGCAAGGCAAACACGGCAATGCCGCCGTCTGGTTCCGCAATGTGAAGATCAAAGAGTAGTCAGCACCGTTACAGTGCTTAACCCAGGCCTGATACTGACTTGGGCCGCCATCGCACGGTAGACCAACGACACCCTGCATCGCCACGAAGTCCGGTTGAAAACCATCAGCGACAAAAGCGGAAAAATCGATGCCAGCACCAATAAACTCAAGGATAAGCACCTCGGAAAGCATTGACGCAGACAATGGACGCGACATGGTGCGCCCGCATGTCGCAGCAAGGCAAAGTATTGATCATCGGGGCCGCCGGGAGGATGGGCGCGGCGCTGGTGCGACGCTATGCCCGCAGCCGGGAAGTCATCCCGTTTCGCAGAGAGCATCTTGATGTCCTGCAGCCGGAGCATGTGCGGCCCGCGCTGGAAAAACTCGATTTCAGAACCGTCATCTACACCGCCGGCATCACCAATGTGGACGAGTGCGAGACCAACCCGCGCGGCGCGGCGTTGAGCAACACCGAAACACCGCGCGCCATCGCGCAGGTCTGCGCGGCACGTGGAGCGCGCTTCATTCATGTCAGCACGGATTACGTCTTCAAGGGCGATGATCCTTCGCCCCGAAAAGAGACCGACCCTGCGGAACCGATCAACGCCTACGGACGGAGCAAGCTCGAGGGCGAACGCGCGGTTCTTGGCGTGTCACCTGAATTCCTCGTGCTCCGAGTCTCCTGGCTCTTCGGTCCTGACAAGACCAGCTTTCCCGACATGATCCTGCAACGGGCCATTGACACCGATCACGTCGAGGCCATCGCCGACAAACATTCCTGCCCGACTTACAGCGAAGACCTCGCAGCCTGGATCGAACCTCTACTCGACGACCCGGCCGCGCGCGGCATCCTCCATCTCGCCAACAGCGGCGCGTCATCGTGGCAGGCTTACGGACAGACCGTCCTGAATCTCGCCGCCAAGGCGGGCTACAAACTGCGAACGAACATCGTCCATCCCATCTCCCGGTTGAACTTTCCCGGCTTTATCGCGGCGCGGCCTGAGTTCACATCGTTCGACACCGCAAAATTCCGCCGACTCACCGGCATCACCCCTCGTCCCTGGGAAGAAGCACTGGAGGAGTATGTGATAAAAAAATATGCTCTTTTTCAAGTCGATTCCGCCAAGTTGCGCTAGACTACCGCCCCGCAAAATCCATCAACCTGACATCAACCGCCAGCTTCACATGAAGATCACCCGCATCCTCGCCTATCGCGTCGAACTCCCGCTGCACGAGACCACCTACAAATGGAGCGGCGGCAAATCTGTCACGGTCTTCGACAGCACCATCGTGCGCGTCGAAACGGACGCCGGCATCATCGGCCACGGCGAAGTCTGTCCGCTCGGCCCCTTCTATCTTCCGGCTTATGCCGACGGCGTGCGCGCCGGACTGAAGGAACTGGGGCCGCACCTCATCGGCACCGATCCCCGCCAGCTCACGAAGCTCAACCGCATCATGGATGCCGCACTCAAAGGCCACCCTTATGTGAAGAGCGGCATCGACATCGCCTGCTGGGACATCCTCGGCCAGGCCACCGGAATGCCAGTCTGCGAACTGCTCGGCGGTCGCTATGGCGAAGACGTCACGCTCTACCGTGCCATCTCCCAGGAGTCGCCGGAGGAAATGGCGGCCAAGGTCGCCGGGTATCGCGCGGAAGGTTACCGCCGCTTCCAGCTCAAGGTCGGCGGCGATCCGGACACGGACATCGCGCGCATCTTTGCCGTCGCGGAAAAATTGCAGCCCGGCGACCGACTCGTCGCCGACGCCAACACCGGCTGGGTGCAGCACGATGCCGTGCGCATCGCCAAGGCTGTGCGTGAGGTGGACGTTTACATCGAACAGCCCTGCCTGACCTATGAAGAATGTCTCGCCGTTCGCCGTCAGACGCCGCATCCCTTTGTGCTGGACGAAAACATTGACGACCTAGGCATGCTGCTCCGCGCCAAGGCCGACCTCGCGATGGATTTGGTGAATTTAAAAATCAGCAAGCTCGGCGGCCTCACTAAAATCCGCCAGGCCCGCGATCTCTGCGTCAGCATGGGCATCGGCATGACGCTGGAAGATTCCTGGGGCGGTGACATCACCACCGCCGCCATCGCCCACCTGGCACAGAGCACACCGGCGGAATTCCAATTCTCCAGCACCGACTTCAACAGCTACGTCACCGTCAGCATCGCCGACGGCGCGCCGCAACGCGTCAACGGCCGCATGTCCGCCTCCAAGAAACCCGGCCTCGGCATCGTTCCAAAAATGGACGTCCTGGGAAAACCGGTCGTCGAAGTCGCCTGAGACTCCCATCATTTCACCAACCTCAAATCCACATCATCACCATGAAACCTCACTGGAGCGGCGTCTTCCCGGCACTCACCACTCAGCTTAAAAAAGACCAGACACTCGACCTGCCCGGCACGGCGCGGCACATCGAAACCGTCATCAAGAGCGGCGTCCAGGGCCTCATCATGGTCGGCTCGCTCGGCGAGAACCAGACGCTCGATCCCGATGAAAAACGCGCCGTCGTGCGCTGCGCCGTGGAAACCGCGAAAGGCCGCGTGCCGGTCCTGAGCGGAGTCGCGGAATCCAGCACCGCCGCCGCCATCCGCTATGTGCGCGACGTGGAAAAACTCGGCGCCAAAGGCGTCATGCTCATGCCACCCATGAGTTACAAAAGCGACCCGCAGGAAGCCATGACGTTTTTCCGCAGCGTGGCCCGCGGCGGCAATCTGCCGATCATGATTTACAACAACCCCATCAGCTACGCGAACGACATCACACCCGCGATGTTCGCCAAGCTCGCGGATGAG
>JANNQW010000183.1:0-24996 GCA_031400955.1 Verrucomicrobiota bacterium | reverse complement strand
GATCCACTGGAAACAAATTCAGCGCATGCACTCAAGCCCGTCGAACTGCCGCGGCATTTCAAGGAGGAACGCGACAGCCGCGAAGATTCCGTGGCCAGCCGCACGGGATTGATCCGCTTGTTCAATCATCTGCTCCAGGTGCGGCTCAGCGTGAAAGTGATCACGCAACTGGTCCGGGCCTTTCTGGGATGGAACGCCGCGAGTGCGATGACGTGGACGAAATGCTGGAGCAGGCGCGTGTTCTTTCTGCCGCGACTGTGGTGGGTGATTGCGCGCAATGTGGTGTCACTCAGTCTGCCGGTCAGCCTGATAGCCAGAGTGGAACTGACAGAACTTTTTGGGATCAACGGGAAGTCAGACGCCAAGGGTGTCGAGGCCGGTTACATCATCTTCAATCCCTGGGCGTGGTTTCATTGGGTCTGGGATCGAAGCCTCTGGCTGCTGCTGGGTTTGCTGCCACTCACCATCGCACTGGCAGCGATTCCCGCCCTGCTGCTTCTGGGCCTTTTTGCGCTCCCCAGTGTGAATATGCCGACGCAGTGGACGATGAATGGATTAACCGCCCTGCGGATCATTCTTTTCGTCGGACTCGCGTTAAGCGCCTGGGCTTTTCTCCTGACAAAAAAAAGCGTCTTCACCAGCCTCCTCAAGCATTATCATATTTTCCGCGATCTCGGCGATTCTTACGCACTGAAGGCGGTTCTGGTGCAAAACTTCGACCAAGCCTATTACGGGGACTTCAAGTTTGACGACAGTGTCCGACGAGCGCTGAAGCACGAGAGCCCCTCGCAAGGTGGTGATGCCAGCAAGAAGCTGCTCAAATCGTATGCGAATGATAAGCAACGCAAGAATGGCATAGTGGTGCTGCCCATCGCCGCCAACTTGGGCACGGGCAAGCTTGAAGCGATACCCCTGGAAACATCCGTGGTGGATGCGCTGATGTGCGCTTGCGCCGTCGTGCCATTTTTCAGGGCGCAATCAATCAAGAAAGACGGAGCGGCCGCCACGTTCATTGATGGCAGCAGCATGTCGAATGATCCGATCATGCCGGTTTACGAAGAAGCTTGCAAAATTCTCACCCGCCAGTCTGGAACGAATTGTGATCGTCTGCGCATTATCTCGGTGCCGCTGCTGCCCCTAGATCAGGAGAGTCTGCCTGAGAAGGCCGATCCTTATACCGGCCTGATCGATGTGGCACTGCGCGCGCGCCAGCTCCAACGCTATCAAGATATGCTCCTCGACAAGAGCCTGATCGATCGCGTCTCCCGGTCGCTGGGTGGCAGACCTGCGACCATCGGTGATAACTCCGGACTAACGGAGACACTTCTTCCAGCAAAGATAAGACTGGTGGCGCCTGACCGGGCTCATCACCTCGGTCTGCGCATCACGCAGGCTGGATCCGTGGCGGAGCGCAGGGAACTCATCGACACCGCAGTGGCCGATGGTTGCCGGGCCATGATTGAGCGCCTCATCACCGATGCCATGCCAGATACGAGAACGCTGGAGGAACGGCGACGTCGTCAGGAGCCTGATGAAGAAATGCCGGACGAATGGCCGCATCGCGATGAAGCCAATCAAGCGACACTTCGGGGAGCAGTCGAGTCCCTTCGATCCGCCGGCAAAACCGTCACGCGTCCTGACGGCACCGAATATGTTTCTTGCAGAAGGTTGCTTGCTGCATGGGGCGGAATAAGCGCCCTCCCCGGGAGCGATCCTGCGAACGCGACGCATCCAGATCCTGGCCCTGGAATTTCCGAGGTGTGCCGCAATTGCATCGCCTGTCAGGCCAAGACCGGAGCGGATGAATCGCAGGAGACGGAACTGCGACAACATGTGCGTCTGCCCCGCGCGACACCAACTTCATTCATTGTCGCCCCACCACCGGAGCCGCAGCAAAAAGGACCGGCGGTTGTTTTCCTTTTCAGTGGCGGTGTGTTCCGCGGCGTCTTCCAAGTTGGTTTCGCCAACGCGGTGAGCGAGCTTGGCATCCAGCCGGATGTCGTGGCCGGTGCCTCGGTGGGCACCATCATCGGCGCCTTCACTGGCAGAGTCTTTGCCAAACCTGCGGGTTACGATCTGGTGGAACGGCAACGCCAGACCCGCCGGCTCGCCGCCACGTTCCTGACGGTCGACCGCTTTGTGCTCACGGATCGCTTCGCGGATTTCATAAGACATTTCGCGATTCATGTGGCGTCAGCCGACGTCTCTCCACACGATATCGACATGGTTTTCCGGCGCTACGAAGTTGATTCCGGATTCACGTTCAGCCGGCGTGCCCGTCGGGTTTTTTCAGGCATGGAGCGTCTCTTTTATCTGACCCCGTTTGAACTGCTGGATCTGGCGCGGGCACTCCGAACGAGTGACTGGCAAGGCGCGGCTAAACAGACCAAAAAACTGCTGCAAGACATGGTGGATCGTTATGGCGTGGGTCTGGAACTGCTGGGCTCCGAGCCGCTCAAGCAGCTCATCGACGGATTTGTCTTTCAGGGCAAACCACCCGCAAGAGCGCGCTTTGATCATTTTGGATTTTCCCTGATGGGCACCACCACGAATCTCACGCTCGGTAAACTCGACATTCTCAGAACCTCGCATCCTTGGGATCCGCGATTCACCCAAGGCTTGCTGGCCAGCAGTGCGTTCCCCGCCGTCTTCCGTCCGCGCTGGTCATGGGAAGTCTATCGAGATCCAAAACATGTCGCCCAATACGCTGATGGCGGCATCATGGACAACCTGCCCATGGGCGCCGTCGTGGAATACCTCTGGGGAACCAACGCCGCCTCCAAATATGAGCGCCGCCCGGAGATACCCCATCTCATTCTCACCGCTACGCTCGAACCCGAGAAGGCGGATTGGACCGGGAGAGATGATCTGGGCAAGATGAGCTGGATGGAGATTCGCGCGCGTGCCACTCAATTGCGTTACAACGGCAAAGTTGACAAATTCCAAAAAACTCAACGCGACATCCGGCAAGTTCTCACGCAACGCGCGATGGAAAAAGATCCCGATGTTCATGCACCTGACCTTCCGTTGAATCTGGATGTGCTGGTGGTGAAACCTCAATGGCTCTGCGGCACCTTTGCCTTCCACCCCATGCTCGGCTTCAGTCGCAAGAAACAAGCGGAAAGCATCGCCCACGGTTGCGCCTCGACCATCTGCGCTGTGGCAGATCACTTTGATCCAAGCAACAAAGCCCACGCAGTGGATGTGGAACAACTCAGAAAATGGGCGCGTGGGCGCGGCATCGCACTGGATCAGTTGCCGGAACGCGTCAAATCAGGAAAGGGCGGCGCGCTGGATTTTGGTCCCGCAAAACTTTCCGATGACGAACAGAAGCAGGGCTTTTGCTGGTTCCGACGTCAGGACGAAAAAACCGGCAAGCGTCCCATTTGCCCGTTCCACCCCAACAGTCCCGCCTGCACCGAGGGCGAGGAAGTCAGCCCCGATTTGCACAACATCTATCATGCCTGCGGTCGGAGAACCACGCACGAGGCGCGGAACAAATAAGTCCATCGCCGACGACAAGAGTGTCGTCGTTCCAAGTGCAGTGGCTCGCGCGGCCCTCCACGCGAATCTGAACCCTCGCGCAGCGCAATTATGAAGCTTCAAAGATTGGCGCTATCGCGCAATGGATTCTGGTTCATGCGGAGGGCCGCTTGAGCCACAACTTGACGGAAAGGTTAATCCATGTATTCTCCCCGAAGTGGAACTGCTCGCCACCCTTTCGTAACATGAAAGAATGCGAGAATGCTTATGGCATCCGGTTTGGCGACTATCGCGTGATCTACACTGTGGCAAATGCCGCTTTCTTCGTTGTCATCCCACGCGTCCGACACCGTCATGGATGTTTCTTACCCGGCCTTATTTTACAATCAGTCGCTGATTGTAGAACAGCCAGGTCTTGAACTTCATGCCAACGAAACGCCGCTCCATTCAACACACTAAATTCAAATCATGAAAGAACAGATAACCCAGCTCTTGGGTCAAAAAAACTACGTCCCGGCCAATGTGCCGGAATTAATCGAACTCCTCCACCTCCGACCCGGACAACAACAGGAATTACAGGAGGCGCTCCGCGAACTCGAACGCGCAGGCCAGATCGCCCGCATCAAAGGCAACCGCTACATTCAACCACGCGAAGCCGACCTCATTCCCGGCCGCATCCGGATGAATCGCCAGGGCAAAGGCTTCCTCCAGCCGGATGACGCCACCATTAAAGAGATCGCCATTCCGATGGCCGCAACCGGCACCGCCTTGCACGAGGATCGCGTGCTCGTGCGACGCAATGTGCCGCCGAAGGGCCTCCGTCCCAATACCGCCGAATCCATCACTGGCGAAGTCGTCCGCATTCTGGAACGTCGACGCACGCAGATTGTCGGCACCTTGCAACGCGGTCGACAGTTCCTCTACGTCATCCCGGACGATCCGCGCATTCCGCATGATATTTATGTGCCGGAACCGCGCGACTCCGGACGACCCGCCCGCATGGGCGACAAGGTCGTAGTGGAACTCCTCGAATGGGAATCGCGCAACACGAATCCCGAAGGTGAAGTCGTCGAAATTCTCGGTGCGCCCGATGCCGAAGGTGTCGATATGCTTTCCGTGCTGCGCCAATACGATCTTCCGCTTCATTTCCCCAAGCCAGTTCTCGAAGAATCGCACGCCATCGGTTCCACCGTGGCCGCTGCCGATCTGACAGATCGCGTGGACTGTCGCGCACACCAGGTCGTCACCATCGATCCCGATGACGCTAAAGATTTCGATGACGCGATTTGTCTCGAACGCGTTTCGCCAGATCAATGGCGGCTCTGGGTTCACATCGCCGACGTTTCCCATTACGTTAAAACCGGCACCGCGCTCGACATTGAAGCGCGCAAACGCGGGAACTCCACCTATCTGGTGGACCGCGTCATCCCCATGCTGCCGGAATCGTTGAGCAATGAACTGTGCTCGCTCAAGCCCCAGGTCGATCGCCTGACCAAGTGCGTCGAGTTTCTCATCTCGAACGATGGAAAAGTGCTGAACACGAAATTCTATTCCTCCGTGATTCACTCCAAACAGCGCTTCTCCTACGCTGGCGTGCTGGAAATTCTCCAGCGCCCGCCCGTCGCGCCGGTGGAGCAGATGCTGCATCACGCGAACGATATGGCCCAGCGCATCCGGAAGGTGCGCTTCAAAGCCGGCTCGCTCGACCTCGATTTCCCGGAATCGAAAATCCGTCTGGACGAAAACGGCCGCGTCCTGCGGATCGAACGCATGGAGAACGATGTCTCGCACCAGTTGATTGAAGAATACATGCTGCTCGCCAACGAAGCCGTGGCGGGACGCTTGATGGGCTTGCACCGGCCGGCGGTTTACCGGGTGCATGAACAGCCGGACGCACGCCGCCTCCAGGATTACCGCGAAGAAGTTCTGAGCCACAACGTGCCCTGCGGCAACCTGAGCCAGTCAGCGGAAGTGCAGAAACTGCTGCGGCATCTCAATACCCTGCCCATCGGCCAGGCGCTCAAAATTGGCTTCCTCAAATCACTCACGCGCGCGCGCTACGCCATGGAACCGCTCGGCCACTACGGTCTGGCCAAGAAAAAATACACTCACTTCACCTCCCCCATCCGCCGCTACTCGGATCTGGTGGTGCATCGCGCGCTCTTTGAAACCGGCACTCCCACTACCGCCAGCCTGCATGAAACTGCCGAGCACATCTCCAACACGGAACGCAATTCCGCCGATTCCGAACGCGCCAGCAAGGATGTGAAAATGTTCGCCTACTTGGAAGAACAGATTCGTTCCGGCCAGCCCCAGAGTTATTCCGGGCTTGTGACCGATGTGCGGAATTTCGGATTCTTCGTGGATGTGCCCGGCCTGGCCATGAGCGGCCTGGTCCCACTGTCGGCCGTGGAAGACGACTTTTACATGTTCGACCCCGCACGCAGCCGGCTCGTCGGACGCCGCACCCGGCACGTCATCAGTCTCGGCGACAAAGTAACCGTGCAACCCGCCAAAGTGGACAAGTTTAAAAAGCAGGTCGATTTCCGTCTCGTGAACGAAAGGAACGATCTCCCGCCCGGCCCCAAAAGGCCCGCGCCGCAGCGTCATGCGCAGTCGAAGAAAAGACCGGCTCAAGCAGCCGGGAAGAAACACGGATCACGACGATCTCGCGGATAATTTCTTTCCCAGTCCTGCCTGTCTTTTAAATCCTGTCCAATCTCTGTTTTTGGGCTAACTCTCCATGACTCGAACATGGCGCTTTCGTCCAAAGACAAGGTCCGGCTTTATCACGATCTCGGCACGCTGCTGAAGTCCGGATTTCATCTGGATCGTGGGATCGATCTGATGCTGAGGCAAAATCCGTCCGCCGGGCGACGCACTTGGCTCGAGAGCTTGCGTCAAGGACTGAGCGAGGGACGCAACGTGGCCGAATCACTGGAGTATCGACCGTCTGGCAGCAGTGAGTTGGAGATCGGCTTGCTGGCTGCGGGCGAACGCGGCGGACGGCTCGACGATGCGTGCGCGGACTTGGTAAAATATTTTGAAGTGCGGCATCAGAGTGCCAGCAAAGCGATGGGAGCGCTGGTGTATCCGTTGATTCTCGTGCACTTCGCAAGCGTGGTGCCCGATTTTTCCAAGGTGATCGATGGCGGTCTGGGTGCCGGGTTTGCCGGCATCCCGCTGCGGCTGGTGGTCTTGTGGAGTTTGATCGCGCTCGTGGTTGCTGTGGCTGTGATGTGGTCTCGCACAGCGACGAGCTCGGTGGCGGCGGATCGTTTGCTCAGGTTGTTGCCCTTGGTTGGATCGGTGCGAAGGCATTGGGCGCTGGCACGGTTTTCCCAGGTGATGCACACGAGCTTGCTCGCGGCGTTAAAAATGTCCGAGGCCTTGCGGCTGGCCGGCGGCGCGTCGCGCAGCGCGGTGCTGAACGAAGGTGCGCGGAGTGCGGCGGAGAAAATTGAGGCGGGCGAAAATTTTTCGATGTCGCTCCGTAGCGCCGGTGGATTTAGTTTTGAGTTTAACAGCTCGATGGAGGTGGCCGAGCACGCGGGCACGCTGGATCATGAATTTGACCGTTGGGCCCTCGCCGAGGCGCAGCTTGCGGCGAGCGCGCAGGACCGCGTCGCCGAGTGGCTGCCGCGGATTTTCTATGTGCTGGTAGTGCTGTATGTCGCTTCGCGCATCATCGGCATGTTCACCGGATATTTTCAGATTCTGGGTGGAGGCCTGGAAAATCTCGAAAGGGCGCAGCGCAACTGGTAATCCTATAAAACGCCATGACGGATTTTAGACAGGATTAACGGGATTAACAGGAAGGTTTTGCGAAGAGGCACCCATTCACTTAGAGCATTTTAAATAAGGACTTAGCCGCGAACAGACCATGGACATTTTTATTATTCTGCTTTGTCCAAGGCTCTTGTTGTCGCAGGGCGACAATGGACGGTAGCCGTCACTATGTGACGGGACCGAACAGCACTGGCCACACTATAACTTAAAATGCTCTACAATGGGCGAGAGGCATCAAAATTGTAACTCTCTCAATCCTGAAATTCCTGTTAATCCTGTCCATTTTCCTTTTCACGGTAACGGGCACTGAAATCGACAAGTGTTCAAAAGAACATATTTGACATTTTTCGGCGTCTGCGTTACACCCCTCGTGCCGGGGAAATCCCAAGCTTTCCCTTCTCATACCTCACCTCCAAACCACCCAAAATCATGGCGCGCGCACCCAAAGAAGCTTCTCTCGAACCTGTCTCCAATAAAATAGCCGAGGCGCGCAGCAAGAATCTCGACCTGGCCATCCAGCAGATTCAGAAGGACTACGGCGAGGGCGCGATCCTGAAAATGGGCGAGGACACGCACGTTGACATTGCGGTCATCCCGACGGGTAACCTGCTCATCGATCAGGCGCTCGGCATCGGCGGTTTCCCGCGCGGCCGCATTGTGGAAGTTTACGGGCCGGAATCCTCGGGCAAGACGACTCTGACTCTAACCGTCATCGCGCAAGCCCAGAAGGCTGGCGGGTTGGCCGCATTCATTGACGTGGAGCACGCGCTGGATCCGACTTATGCGCGCAAGCTCGGTGTGAAGATGGAAGAACTTCTCGTCTCGCAACCCAGCAGCGGCGAGGAAGCCTTGCGCATCTGCGAAACCCTGGTGCGCTCTAACGCGCTCGATGTCATTGTTCTGGATTCCGTGGCCGCGCTCGTAACCCGGCAAGAGCTGGAAGGCGAGATCGGCGACTCCACCGTCGGTGCCCAAGCCCGCCTCATGAGCGCCGCGATGCGCAAGCTAACCGCCATCATCGCCAAAGCACGCACCTGCTGCATTTTCACCAACCAGATTCGCGAGAAGATCGGCGTCATGTTCGGCAATCCCGAAACCACGCCCGGCGGCAAAGCACTCAAATTCTACGCCAGCATGCGCATCGACATCCGGCGCATCGGCGCCATCAAGAATGCCGATGGCACGGTGATGGGAAATCGCACGCGCGTGAAAGTGGTGAAGAACAAGCTCGCGCCGCCCTACACCGAGGCGGAGTTTGATCTCATGTATAACGAGGGCATCAGCGGCGTCGGTTCCATGCTCGATCTCGCACTGGACTATGACATCCTGCAGAAGCGTGGTTCCTGGATCAGCTACAAAGGCACGCAACTCGCGCAGGGGCGCGACGCCTGCAAAGACGCGCTCAAGGCCGATCCCGTGCTCTATGCGGAAGTCGAGGCCACGGTCAGAGCCATGCTTGCAGAAAAAGGCGGCACCATTGGCAAGCGTGGTGGTGGCGGCGGAGCCAAGGCGGAGTAGTGTGACAAAATTTCACGAGGCTTGATAAAATGATATGTAGGGCAAGCGCTCCGCTTGCCGTGAATTGCAGCAGGCAGAGCTCCCGCCCTGCAACACCCGTTTCAATCTGCACCAGTCGCAGTGAGGCACAATCTCAAGCCAGCACCCGCCGATCTGGCTCCCGATTGACCGGGGTCTAAACTTGATCTATATATCATAGCCATGTCTTCTACATATACCGTTACCCAAGCCCAGGCCGGTCTTCCCCAGCTTCTCAAGGATGCGGCGGCGGAAGGCTCCATCGCCATCACCCGGCGGGATCAGACAGTGGCCTACCTCGTCTCCCGGGAGCGCATGGAGGCCATCGCCGAAACTCTGGACTTGTTGGGCGACGTGAAGGCGATGAAGGCCATCCATGATTATGAGGCGGGCCGGACGAAATTTCTTCCACTGTCAGTGCTCGACTGATGATCCGCGTCGAAATTTCAGAGCAAGTCGCGGAGTTTGTCCGCACGCTGGCTCCTGAGCCACGCAAAGCCCTCCGCTCCGCCTTGTGAAAGCTCGAGCGCGAAGAAGGAGACATCAAGCCGCTTGAAGGACCGCTGAAAAATTATCACCGCCTGCGCAGCGGCGGTCACCGCATCATCTTCGCCTATGTTCGTGGAGGGAAGACCATCCGCTGCCTCTACGCCGACCGCCGCAGCATCGTGTATGACGTCTTTGAGCGTCTGTTACAGAAGGCGCTTCTTGGAGGCAAATGAGGAGGCTTTAGGACGAACGCGGGCTTCCGCTCAAGAAGACGGAGGAACTCTGCGCCGAACCGAATCGCTCAAAACCGCTCAGACCTTGCGCTGATCCCATGCTCAAGCTACTCTATGCACATGTCCACGCTCGCCATCGCCATGCCCGATGAAGACCTCGCATTCCTCCGTGCGTGGACTGCGGAGCAGGGCACCTCTGCGGAGGCGTTTCTGGCACAGCAGGCGCGCAATCTGCGGCAAAACCTGCAGCGCGGGCTGCATCCCTCCGTGCGGCAAGCCACGGGAGTTATTTCCCTCCAAGCTGACGGCGGGAAGGAACATCTCGAGCATCAGGAACGCAAACACGGATGACCGTGGTGCTGGACATCAATGTCCTGCTGGACGTTTTCCAAAACCGGCAGCCTCACTATGCAGCCTCTGCCCAGGTGCTCAGTCTGGCCTGCGACGGAACAATCAAGGGCATCTTCCCGGCGCACGGGCTGACGACACTGTTTTATCTGGTTCGCAAGCATGGCACCCGCGCCGACGCTGAGGACGCGGTGGATATGGTGCTGGCGCAACTGAAGATCGGCAACTTGGAACGGAGCGAATGGCAGCGGGCGCGACAATTGCCCCTTGATGACTTTGAAGATGCCGTCGTGGCCACCGTCGCAGAGGCTTATAACGCGGATTTCATCGTGACCCGGAACGAGTCCGATTTCTCCGGCTCACCCGTGCCAGCCTTGTCGCCCGCAGTTTTTCTCGGCACAATGCCAGCGCCGCAGTGAACTTGTGCCCGGACAGCCGGACGGGTTCCAGTGACCAGCCCTGAGGAAAAACTTCAACGACGAATGCGGTCTGCCGTTCAAGAAGACGGAGAGGTTTTAGGGTGCTGCCGCCGCGTCGGTCTTTGCACCGTAAGCCACAGCCAGTTCCAGCCGTCGTTTGGTTTCCTCAGGATAATGAATCCGCATCCGGTCGTAGATTCCGGCCCACTGCGCGTCGCTGGGATAGAGTTCCTCATCGGCCATTTTGCCGTCACCCGCCCGACGCCATACGAAGCTAACTGCGTCTTTTCGGAGAACAACCATGTGCTCAATTTGCGGCTTATCACATTTGGACTGGGCAATCGGTGTTGTGTCTGGCACTCTTTTCACATGGCAATCGGAAGACGATGGACCCGCGATGAGTTGCTCGTCGCATTGAACCTCTACCACAAGCTCACCTTTGGTCAGCTTCATGCGCGCCAGCCAGCGATTGCTGCTCTATCTGAAAAGCTCGAGCGAGGCTCGAACGGTCTCGCCATGAAGCTCTGCAACTTCGCTTCTCTTGACCCAGCTTTGAAGGTTCGTGGCATCAAGGGGCTGGAGGGCGCGAGCGCGCTTGACCGAACAGTGTGGAATGAGTTTCACAGCAATCTCAACGAGACCGTGCCGGTGAGCGAGGCTGCATTGCGAAAACTGTTTGAGGTTGATGAGAACAGTGATCTTGAAGTGCTGCCCAAAGAGGGCATACGCGTGCGCAAGCGCCCGCCATGTGGCCCGACAGAGATGACGGCGAATGTAAAGCTTCGGCGCGGGCAGGAATACTTTCGGGATGCAGTGCTCAATAATTTCGGAGGGCGTTGCGGCGTGACGCAACTGGATGTGCGCGAATTATTGATCGCTTCTCACATTCTACCATGGGGGACACACCCTACCGAGCGTCTGAATGTTCGCAACGGGTTGTGTTTGTCGCGCTTGCATGACGCGGCGTTTGATCGCTGGTTAATCTCATTTGATGAGGCATTCCGACTGCTCCTTTCGCCCCGCCTGAAGTCAGCACTTGCACAGCACATTGTCGTTGAGAATTTTGGCACTTATGCAGGCGAAGCCTTGCACCTGCCCGAGGATGCGGCATTGCCAGATATGAAATTCCTTGCGGCGCATCGGGCGGTTTTCATGGCCAAGTGCAAAGGTGGATCCACGTAATGGATATGTCGGGCTCAATGAAGTCGGCTGGCTCAAACTGTGGGCCGTCAAACGGCCTGGCTTGAAAGCTTCCGATGTATCGTCATCTGGCACAGACGGCCTACAAACGGATTACTGCGCTCACTTCAGCCACTGAATTTTGATCTCCTTCTCCAACGCCTTGAACTCCGAATCGCGATTACAATTTCAGTTTTTTCTCTTTGGCAAGTGTGGTGTCATTCATCGCTTTCTTCCTTCCTTGCCACCTTTCCCGTCATCGGATGACTCATGAAAGCCAATTTTCCGTTTCGGCGGGGCGGGAGGTTCGGGCGGCGGATTTAGAATCTCCATGAGACGCTGGAGGACTTCGACGATGGCGGTCTCGTGAACGTCGAGGCGGCTGGTGAGTTTGGCTTCGAGCTTTTTTAACTGCCGGGCGAGTTCCCGGGTGCCAGTGAGCATCTCGCGCATCTTAAGGAACGCGCGCACCACGAACACGCTCGTGCGCACAGCCTGCGGACTGTTGAGGACGTTGGCGGCCATGACTGCGCCGTGTTCGGTGAAGGCGTAAGGCAGAAACCGGCGACCGCCGTGAGAACTTGAGGTGCCAATTTGGCGCCTCAAGTTCTCAAACTCAGCTGTTGTGAGCTGAAACATGAAGTCGTCCGGGAAACGTCCTGCATTGCGCTTGACCGCACGATTGAATGCCTTGGTCTCCGCTCCGTAAAGCATAGCGAGGTCGGCGTCGAGAATGATCTTTTGACCGCGAATGACTCGGATCAATGATTCGATCCGGTCAAACGGTGCAAGTGACAATTGCGCTTTCATAGGTTTTGGCCAATCCACTGAATTTTTATCTCCTTCGCCTGCGCTTTGAACTCTGGGTCGCCGGTGACGAGTTCGGCTTTCTTCTCCTTGGCAAGGGCGGCGGCGAAGGCATCGGCGAGGCTCATTTTGTGGCTGGCCTTGTAGATCGCGGCCTGGCGGGCGATTTTCAAATCATCGGCGACACCCACGATCTCGATGGGCAGGGTGGCGATCTGTGCGGCGGTTTGTTCCGCCACGACGCGGCCTCCGGCTCGTTCCATGGTGTAATAGACTTCCGCCCAGTTGATGACGCTGAGATAAAGACGGTGCTTCTGTTGCGCGGCCCGGTGGATCAGCTCCTCCACGGCATCCGCCGCAGGCTCGTCCTCGAAGAACGCGATGAGCGCCCAACTGTCGAGAACTTTGGAAGGCATGTTTGAAGAGGTGGAATTTATTTTTGAAGCGGACAGGAGTGGGCATTTTAAGAAGCGGACAGGAGTGTCCGCGCTCCCTTTGTTACAGCTCCCTTTCGCGTTTGCGGTCTTCCATCAGCTTTTCCATTAGGGGCAGATGCTTGAGCGAGCCGCGCAGGCTGCGGATGTAGGCGCGGGTGATGGGCTTGAGCAGGATGCCCTCCGGCGTGGCGGTGACAGAGGCCTTGGTGCCCTCCTCGATGCCGAACTCCTGTCGGAGCCAGCGGGGAATGACAAGCTGTCCCTTGGCGGAAAAGGACACGGTATCGGATTTTGTTGCCTGAACCATACCTGAAGACTACTTAGCTTAAAAAGTAAGACAAGATAATTTTGTAGGAATTTTTAAAATAGTTGTCTTCAGGGTGCGCGGTCAGCACTGTTGCGTTACAAAATCTTTTCATGCTGGCAAATATCGGCATCGACGCCGCAGCCAACCGGCGCGGAGCCCTGAAATACTTGCTGCAATTGTTCTCCCGCGGGCCATCGTGAACCATGCCCGCCAATAACGACCGCACCCACACCATGGCCGTGTTCTGCGACTTTGAGAACATCGCCATCGGCACCCGCGAGGCCAAATACGAACGCTTCGATGTGGAGAAAGTGCTGGAGCGACTCCTGCTCAAGGGCCACATCGTGGTGAAGAAAGCCTACTGCGACTGGTCGCGCTATGAGGTGTTCAAGAAGCCGATGCACGAGGCGGCGTTCGAGCTCATCGAGATCCCGCATGTCCGCCAGTCGGGCAAAAACTCAGCGGACATCCGCATGGTCGTGGATGCGCTCGACCTCTGCTACACGAAGCCGCACATGGACACCTTCGTCATCATCAGCGGCGACTCCGATTTTTCCCCGCTGGTGAGCAAGCTGCGGGAGAACAACAAGACTGTGATCGGACTGGGCGTGAAGAACTCGACTGCCGACCTCTTTATTTCCAATTGTGACGAGTTCATTTTTTATGACGATCTCGTGCGCAAGCAGCAGCCGCGACGGGTCGCGCCCGCCGTGAAGGCGCCGCCCGTCAGGAAAATGGAAGCCGGGGAAACCAAGCCCGCCGGTGATCCCGACGCCGCCATCCAGCTGGTGGCGGAAACTGCGGATGCCATGCTCGATGAGCGCGGCGGCAACGAAAAAGTATGGGGATCGATGGTCAAGCAAGCCATCAAACGCAAGCAGCCTGGCTTCAACGAAAAGTATCACGGCTTCCGTTCCTTCGGCAATCTCCTGGAAGCGGCGCGGGATCGCGGCCTGCTCGAACTTATCAAGGATGAAAAATCCGGTGACTACTCGGTCAAGGGCGTGCCTGAGTAAGCCGCAAGATTACTTCACGTCCTCTACTTTAATCAACTTGGTGGTGACCTTCTGGCTGACGGGGATTTCTTGACCGGCGGCATTCATTTTCAACTCGGAGGCGACGGTGCTGCTGGAGGAGACGTGCCGCTCCATGTCAAAGAGCGTCTCGACCTTCATGCTGGAGCCCTCGCCGAACTTGATCATGGGGGCGGCGGCACCCGCCGCAGCCTCGGGACTGGTGAACGAACCGTCGATGATGAGCTTCGCGTGCTTGCGGCCCTCGTAATCTACGATGCTGTCGAATTTACCGGTGCCTTTGATCTTCATGGTGCCAAGCGGGGCCATCTCGATGGAATCATCGAAAGTCCAGGTGTCGCCGGGAGCGACAGGATCTTTCGGCATGCCCATTTCCTGGCTCTTGCGGAAGGCGTCCACGAACTGCTTGCCATCGGGGCCTTTGGCGCCAGCGACTGGTGTGGCCATGAGATTCTCCATGCCGCGGACTTCGGCGATTTTGTCATCCTTGTCATAGACGAGGGTGAACTCCTTGCCGACGATGGCGCCGAAAGCCTGCTGAAGCATGGGCTGGGACTTGGCGGGATCTGCGGAATCATAGGTCATGACCTGGCCCATCATGCTCATCAGAGCCTTGATGCCGGCGAACTTGACAAGGGCGAGCCGCTTGTCCCCTTCAGCCTTGACCGTGATGGTCATGGTCTGGGTCATGTTCGTGGTCTGTTTCCCGTTTTCGCCAAGGGCGGGCAACGTGGTGCTGGAGTTCATGACATTCTCCACCGTATAAACCTTCCCGGCTTCCCAATGGGCGCGGAGGAGTGTTTTGTCAGCGGCCGGGAGGGATCCCGCCGCCAAGGCGATGATGGTGAGAGGAACTAGGATGCGCATGATGTGGATTGTGCTTAAGTGCACCTCACCAGACCATGCCTGCTTAGGCCTGCAAGAGCAGACTAGCGTGCTAATCCGTGCTTTTCTTAAAAAATTCCGCGACTTGGCACACTGTCCGCTTTCACACTAGCATCGGTTCAGGCGTCTGCCGCGACCCAATCCACATCCACCCGCCCTCACCCACCAGAAATCAAACCATGAAAAAAATCGAAGCCATTATCAAGCCCTTCAAACTGGAGGACGTCAAGGAAGCCCTCGCCGAGGTCGATGTCCAGGGTATGACCGTCGTCGAAGTCAAAGGCTTCGGCCGCCAGAAAGGCCACACTGAAATTTACCGCGGCAGCGAATACACCGTCGACTTTCTCCCCAAGGTGAAGATCGAGGTCGTTGTCGAAGACGAACGAGCCGACACTGTGGTCAACGCCATCGTCAAGGCTGCCAACACTGGCAAGATCGGTGATGGCAAAGTCTTTGTCAGTGAGGTCACCGAGGCTATCCGCATCCGCACCGGCGAAAAGGGCCGGGATGCGGTCTCCGCAAGCTAAGAAACACCAAAAATTTCCGACTCACTGTTGGAGTGAGAAGGTGTGCGAAAGCGGGATCGGGCGAAAGTCCGGTCCCGCTTGCTTGTTTTAGAATCCAAGGCCGCGACGCATGAAAACGCAGCAACTTCGCGACGCCGACAATCCCACAGGCGCACTAAAGCATTTTAATTTAAAGCGTGACCGAGAACTTTAGCGGAGTTTGAGGGTAGTGACTGCAGGATGCCGTCACTACAATCGATGACGGGGTTATTTAAATGGCTCCAGCTTCCAGCTTCAACTCGTCGCGCTTTTCCATCTCCGCGGTAACCGCAGGCCAACCGCCTTCTTTCTGGCGCTGAAAGAGATTGAGATAAATCGCGACTTGTTCGCCCGGGTAATCCTTGAGCATGGCGTCGATGCCAGCTTTGACCTTCTTGGCATCAAGTTCATCGGGCAAATCGTCCACCTGCGCGTTGCCATCGTGCTTGATGCCAGCAGCATCGAGGAATGCTATCAGCATGGGTGTCTTGGCCTTGAGCACCCAGAGTTGGAGGACCTGCTCAGTCACGCCGTCATAGATTTTCCAGCCCAAATAGGGGACCAGCCAGTTCACGCGTTCGGCGGGCGATTTGCTGTTAAAATACTGCGGGCGCAACTTGCGCTTCACGCCAACTTCAAAGAGCGCGGTGGTGAAGGCTTCCCTCGCTTCCTTCTGCATCCAGGCGAGGATTTCCGTGCGGAGTTCAGGACTGACGGCTTGGAAGAGTTGGAATGATTTCATGCGGAGCTTGAAAATGGGGCATTCAGCTACCACCGGCCCCAGCGCCACGCAAACGGTTTCACCTCTGCACCCGCTGCACCAGCACCTGGAACGCCGTGCCCGCGCCCTGTTCGTCCGCAAGAAAACGCAGTGCCGGATCATGATCCAGTCTTTGCTTAAACCCGCGCAGATGACGCACCAGAAAATCTCGCTGTGTTTCCAAACTCGACGTCTCCCAGCCGCACGACTCACCCCAGCGCATGAGGTCAGTGAAATTCACGTCTGCCGTGATGTCCTGCCGGCCCATGTTTTCATAAACAGACGCGCCAGTGAGGCGCTGATGCAAAAGATAAGCCCGCAGTGTACCACGCGGCTGGCGTTGGTATACCTGCGGAAAATTTTCGCCATAGTCCAGCGTGAGCATTGCTCCCCTGCTCCACCGCGGCGCCCAGCCACGCAGCCATGCCAGCGCGGCAGAACCAAGTTCGACCCGCTGTGGATTGACCATCGGCTGCTGCGACAAGGCGCTAAACTCGCGGCGTTCCGTCTCGCTGAGTGAAAGCTCCCGCAATTCCTCCGTCCAACGCCCTTCCTTCCACGACAGCCAGACTTCGCGCCAGACAGCCCCATCCCACTGCGCGAGCGTGACCGGAAAAGCATCCAGCAGTTCATTGTGGAAGATGAAGGCGCGACCGTCGCAGGCCTTGAGCGCCGCAGGAAGATCGTCGAACCACATCACCGGCTTCCCGCTGAGTGCAGCCTTCTGCTGTGCCTGCAGCACCGGTGAACTCTCGACCATGAAGAACTGCAACCTCCATCGCGCGAAAAATCCCAACGCCCGTCGCATCGATCGCATCAACGAACCATCACCACCACCAACCTCGATGACTGTGCGCACGTCAGGCATTTTTTTGAATTCCACCTTCAGCCATCCTGCCACGGCTTCGCCTAGCGCATCGCCGATGCCAGTTGCCGTGGTGAAATCACCGCGTCGCCCCACGGTGCGGATTTGCTGCGTATAATAACCTCGCTGTGGATCGAATAAGGCGCGGCGCATCCATTCTGAAAATGGCAGTGCCTCGTTTGGTTCTGATTCGCTGGTAGACATTAAAATTGGCGATATCACAAAATGCCCGTGATTCCGCACCTCGCACGTTGAACATCATCCAAATCCGCGCAAGATGACGGATGGCAGGTTTCATGAATACCATCACAAACACGCGCGATCCCCAGCGCCTGGCGCTGCGCGTGATCGCGGGACTGGTCGTGTTCCGCCTGCTCTATCTTATCCCTTTCGTGTCGCAGTTTGATTTGGCGGGTGATGAAAGTTATTACTGGGACTGGGGCCGGCAGCTTGACTGGGGCTACTTCAGCAAGCCGCCGATGATCGGCTGGCTCATGGGCCTCGCAGGCCGCATTTCAGGCAACAGCGAATGGGGCATCCGCATTGGAGCGCTGACCCTAGGCGCGGCATCACTGGTGCTGCTTTATCTTTTCGCCAATAAACTCTTCGGCCCTCGCACGACCTTGATCACCGTGTTGCTGGTTGCGCTCACGCCGGCCAACGCGGCGCTGAACCTGCTGCTCACGATCGATGCGCCGCTCGTGCTCTGCTGGACTGCAGCGCTTCTCGTATTCTGGTCCCTCACGGAGAATCCGGCGAGGACATCGCGATGGGTGCTGCTGACGATTATTCTCGGACTCGGTCACCTCAGCAAACAAATGATGCTGGTGTTTCCGCTCTTGATGATCTTGCACTCCGCGCTCAATCTTTCCGCGCGAACACTGCTGCGCCGGCCGGCCTTCTGGATCTGCATCCTGGTGTCTCTGCTTTTTCTCGCGCCCGTGGTCTGGTGGAACGCGCAACACGATTGGGTGACGCTGAAGCACACGAGCCATCACTTCGCTACGAAGAAGACCGCTGATGTTTTTGATCACCTCGGGACCTTCGGCGAGTTCTTGGTAGTTCAGGCGCTGGCGTTCACTCCCATCACATGGCTGTTGATGATCGCCGCCGTGTTTGGCGGACTCTGGAAATGGCGCGCGCTCGATGTGAAGGAACGCTACCTCGTGATTTTTTCCGGGCCCGGCCTGGTGGCATTTGCCCTGCTGTCATTCAGACAAAATGTGAATCCGAACTGGCCCGCGGTGTTTTACATCGGCGCGTCGGTGCTCGCAGCCGCTTGGCTGAATCGCGCCGCGCTCGATGTCCTGCCTTGGACACGCCTGCGCGGATGGCTGCGGCCCGCGCTGCTGCTCGGTGCCTTTCTAACAGCGGTGATGTATTTTCTACCCTTTGCCATTGGCTTGGCCGGTCTGGCTGGCCATGACAAATACGATCCCCTGCTCCGCCTGCGTGGATGGAAGGAAATCGGAGTCCAGGCCGGTGCGTTCCTGGAAAAAGTCCCCCAACCGGAAAATACCTTCGTCCTGGTGCTGGCTCATCGCGATCACGCAAGCCACCTCGCTTTCAATATGCCCCAGCAGCCTCGCATATTCCGATATGTCTATCGTAATGTCATAGAGTCACAATATGAAATCTGGCCCGGCCCCGAGGTCTTCACCGGGTCGCATAGTGACGCCCTCCTGTTCGTCCCAGTGGACGAGCGCGGGCCAATAGAGCCGGAGATTCCGGGATCACTGAAGCGTCAGTTTGAAAGCATTGCTCCACTTGGCGAAATCCGCGTCCCAATCGGCGACCACTCCAAACGGGCCTACAAGGTTCACCTTCTCCGGCACATGAATTTTTGGGCGCCGCCCGTGCGACCCGACCCCGCGGCCGTACCGGAAAGCGCGGATGCGAAGTAGCGGCAGATCTCTTCCGGCCCAAGACTAACGCTTCTGAAAATCAGCGTTCCCGTTCTTCTTGAACCACTCGTCACGCTGGCGGCGCAATTCCTCCATTCGCGAGACCAGCATCTCCTGGCTCTGGTTCTGGCTTGCCTGCTGCACGAAGTGATTGTTGCTGCCGAAATTCTTCCACGGGCCATCGGGAATTTCTTGGATGTCCACGAATCGCCAGTCGCATCTTCCGCCGCTTTTGAAGCCAAGATAATCGCGCACCGCAGGCGAGAGATCTATGCCAGCTCCATCGTTCTTTGGGTTGGCGGGGCGAGCGCCACCGAAAACATATGACGCATCATTTGTCAAAAACGGGCCGCAATCACTCCACTGCCCGTAGCAGATGCGGTCGCCGAAACGGATGGCAACCCAATGATCGCGACAGACCGACTGACCTCCTTTTTTGAAAACCTGTTTGAACCATGGAATCACATTGACCGCTTCTTTCTTGGTCGCGCTGTAATCCACGCAATCATTGTAGGGCAGAGCGACGTAGAATGGATTCTGCTTGGGCACGAATTTCGCGGGCCGATAGTCTGCCGCCCGTTTCTCGGGATCATCGTAGCCGCCGAAATTTGCCTGCCATGACGTATCCCACGAACTCTTGTGATTCGGCACAGGATTGTTTGCCGTGGACGCTTCGCCGACCCAAAAGACCGTGGCCACGATATCCGTTTTCCACGGATACTTGGTGTAAGTCGTGCGCGGCAGTGTGGGGGCGAACACACGCGGCAGTGCCTGGAAGGACAAGGACGGCGGGACTTGATGCCCGATGGAAAGCGCGCTGATGGATGCGCTTTCACTGGTGATCTTAGCCGAGCTGACCGCCGCCTGCTTCTGCGCCAGTGCTTTGCTTTCCACGGAAAGAAAAACAACGAATGCGGCCCAGTATAAAATTGGTTTGCTCATCTTTCGCGCGATCAAAGTCGGCCAAGTCTACCACTTATATGTCTTGTTTGGCAACCAGTGTGTGAGTATCCTACGATGGCCAGCGCCTGAAAAAATACAACCACTATATTCACTCGGGATTTCTCAATATCTGCGCAGCACGGTGTCCGCCGGTGGTTTGCTCGTGTCAGGTTCCGGAAAATCCAGCGTGTAATGCAAGCCCCTGCTTTCGTGCCGGCGCAGCGCGCAATCCACGATGAGTGAGGCGGTCTCCACCAGATTGCGCAATTCGAGCACTTCACTGGTGACGCGAAAATTCCAGTAAAACTCCTGCACCTCGCGTTTCAGATTTCGCAGACGCGCAGCGGCGCGTTGGAGTCGCTTCGTGGTGCGGACGATGGAAACGTAGTCCCACATCAGGCGGCGGATTTCATCCCAGTTGTGATAAATCACAACAAGTTCGTCGAGACTCTGTGCATGACCGCTCTGCCACGCGGGCAAGTCATAATGTTGCGACCCGTTGGCGCGCTGCAGCGGTAGCTTGAGCATGAGATGATCCACCGCGCGATGCGCGACCACGACACACTCCAATAGCGAGTTGCTCGCCAGGCGGTTCGCCCCATGCAGTCCGGTGCAGCCCACTTCTCCCACAGCGCACAGACCGCGCAGTGAGGTCGCGCCATTCACATCGGTGCGCACGCCGCCACACTGGTAGTGCGCAGCTGGCACGACGGGGATTGGCTCCTTCGTCATGTCAATGCCCACGCTCAGGCAGGTATGATAGATGTTGGGGAAATGTTCGATCACGAAATCGCGAGGCTTCTTGGTAATGTCGAGGAAGACGCAGGGTCCGCCGGTGCGCTTGATCTCATGGTCGATGGCGCGGGCCACTATGTCGCGCGGCGCGAGCGAGCCGCGTGAATCGTAACGCTGCATGAATTCCTTCCCGTCCTTGCCGACGAGCACCGCGCCCTCACCGCGCATAGCTTCAGAGATAAGAAACGAACGCTGCCTCGGATGATAGAGGCAGGTCGGATGAAACTGGATAAACTCCATGTCCTCGATGCTCGCACCCGCGCGCCAGGCCATCGCCACGCCGTCGCCGGTCGCGACCATGGGATTGGTCGTGTATTGATAAACGCGCCCGCAGCCTCCGGTCGCTAACACCACCCGGTCGCTGCGCAGTGTCACCACTACGCCACTGAGTTCATCCAGAGCATAAAGTCCGAGCACGCGGTCTTCGCTGACGAAGCCGAGTTTGCCCGTGGTGATCAGATCGATCGCATAATGCTGCTCCATCAGGGTGATATTCTTTTCCGCGCGCGCCGCGGCAATGAGCTTGTCGCTTATTTCTTTGCCAGTGGCGTCAAGATGATGCAGCACCCGACGTTTCGTGTGTCCGCCCTCACGCGTGAGATCGAACTCGGAGTGACCGTTGATCTCGCGCTTGTCGAATGAAACTCCGAGCGCCACCAGTTCCGCAATGCGGGCGGGGCCTTCGCTGACGATGGTGCGGACGACCTCCTCCTTGCAGAGTCCCGCGCCGGCCACCAGCGTGTCCGCCACGTGGCGGTCGATCGAATCCTCCCCACTCTGCACGCAGGCAATGCCGCCCTGGGCCCAGGCGGAGTTCGAGTCCGAAGCCATTTTTTTTGTCAGCAGCGCGACGCGACCATGCCGCGAAGCATTCAACGCGGCCGTGAGGCCGGCAGCCCCGCTACCGACGACGATGAAGTCGTATTCCTGCATGACAGGCTTTCGTTGCGAAGGGTTCACGATGCAAGCCCTAGCCCGACTTGGCGGACTCGCCCTATAAAACAGCGGTCTTTGGTCGTTGATGGCACTGGAGCCCTTGATTTTGCAAGGGGCGCATTCCAAAACGGCTTGTCGTGCAGACTTTTTGAGCCTGATGACGTAAAATCAAGCCTTCCAGCCCCGTCGACACTCTCAGTCCGCGAAGTCGGGTTTAAAATCATCCCAGCACCATGTCGCTGTCAGCAAAGCTCTCGCACCAGCTGATCTTGAGCAGCCTGATGGCCTTGCGCTTCGGCTTATCGCGCGCTGCCTTTGGCGCTCCTGCCAGGAAGGACGCCGTGCGCCGTTGAGCATCGCGGCGTTGCCTGATGCGGATTGTGATCAAGCCCTCTACCGCCTTGTATTCATGAACCTGCGAGGTGTCGCCGCCCAAGATCACCGTGAGCGTTTGCTTCGGATTTTCGGGAGTCTTGCTGACCCTGATGAGCATCTCCACGCCTGCTTGGCCCGCCAGACTTCCGAACTCCAGGCCACAACGGTCATCCCCCACGCCATCCGGATCAAAACCATGCGGCAGCCACCGCGCGAAGTCGGGGCGGGGCGGCCGCGGCTCCGCCGTGAAGTCAAGCGCTGCAGTCGTCATGCCGCGGCTGAGGGCTTCGCGTCCTGGTTCCCAAAGTTCCCGGAAGAACTCGGGCGGACGCAGGAATTTCACCCCGCTGTAAAGCTCGGCCAGCTCTCGCTGCTTGCCGCCATCGTCCTCCACGGGAGGGAAGGGCGAAACTTCAAGACATCTGGCTTTACCCGGACGATCGAGCGAAGGTTCCTCTGCAAAGGTTTCCACCACGCCACCACGCGCCACGGTCTGGGCTCCGGTGCTTTTGAAGAAAAACTTGCAGCCCGAGATCACCGAAAGGCAGAAGCTCGTCGAGATTTCGTTCGAGCACGCATACTTGAAGCGGCGGCAGATGTCATAGAGTCTCAGGTAGAAGTCAGGGTCATTCGAATGTCCCGCAGTCACCAGCGGAAGCCCGGCCCTGGCAAAGGGTTCATGCACGCCGCGCAGATAGTCGCGCCAGAAGATCCCGACATAGACCGGTTGATATTCCTCCGGCAGATCCACGAGGAATTTCACCCAGCCGTCGCGGTCGTAGTCCACTTCCTTGCCGTAGTCTGACTTGTCCGGGAAGACGATGGTGCCGCGGCGCTCCATGGAGTCGTCCTCCAGATTCCGCATCCGATAAACCTCGCGGGCATAGAGAAAAGGCGTGCCGATAGGCGCATGGTGAGTGAAGCCGAGGTCGGCCAGAGATTCCGCCTCCTTGTCTCCAGTTTTGGCACGTGCCGGGACGCGGGAGACATTGAGATTCTTGGCCTGCTGGCCCGCATGTTCATCCGCCGTGATCGTAAGCAGGTGGGGCAGGTTTGAGCGCAGCACGCTGGGCGGGATGCGATCCTCCTTGAAGTTGATGAGGTGCTGCACCGCCCACGGCAGAGGTTCGTGAAGGGGCAAGCCAGCGTATTCGCGGATGAGCCGGGCCGCTCCGTAGAGCAGGTTTACTTCGCAATATTCCCGAGGATCGTCAGGCGGGATGGCGCAGCGGGATTCGAGGTCGGCTTGCTGAAATTGAAAATTAGGCCAAGTCATGGAATCAGCCGCCATGTTAAGGACTATGCCCGTCTCGTAAAGGCGGATGTGCGGGCTGCTGGCTTTGTCAATTTAACCACTTATGGACTTTGAAACCCAAACCTATTAAAGGGATGACGCATGCGCGCACTAGCAGTCCACCAAACCGTGGCTAGACCACATTCCGAGAATCCAAATACCATGCACCCATGACGAATCGGTTTGCACGGCGGACTTTTGCCTGGGTGTTGCTCCTTGCGCTGACCGGAGCATGCTCCTGTGCCGACCGGCCGGAAGCCGCTTCGGACGCGGCGGCGACCACGTCAACCAAGATTGGTCGACCACCCAACGTCATCCTGATCCTGGCCGACGACCTTGGATGGGGCGACCTCGGCTGCTACGGCCATCCGGATCTTCGCACACCCAACCTCGATCGTCTGGCGCGACAGGGCACCTTGTTCACCCAATTCTACGTCAGTTCACCGGTGTGCTCCGCGAGCCGGGCGGCGTTTCTCTCGGGGCGTTTTCCCTCCGGGCTGGGGATTCATGGGGTGATTGAGAACAAGCAACTTAATCATCTCGGGCAGCCCCTCTGCCTCGATGCGGGCGTTCCGAACGTGGCACGAATGCTGAAGGACGCGGGTTATGCGACCGGCCACTTTGGGAAATGGCATCTGGGGCAGGGCGACGGAACGCCGGGGCCCGGCGGTCTGGGCTTCGATGCCTTCAACACAAGGATTTTCTGGGAGAAGGGTGACCCCTACGGCCGTGCCAAGTCCTCGAAAGTGATCGTCGACGAGTCGATCCGCTTCATCGAAGAAAATCGCCAGCGTCCGTTTTACCTCAACGTCTGGTCGCTCGTGCCTCATGCGACGCTGAACCCGACGGAGGAGCAGATGGAACCCTACAAGCACCTCGCGCCGGACGATAATGTCCCCCACAAAGGCGCGATGCATATCTACTTCGCCTCGGTATCGGACCTAGACGAACAAATCGGGCGCTTACTGCTGAAGCTCGACTAACTTGGCCTCGCCAACGACACCCTGGTGATTTTTACCAGCGACAACGGACCCGAAGACATCCTGGTTGGCAATGCGAGCCACAGCGGTGTCGGTTCCGCGGGGCCTTTTCGCGGACGGAAGCGAAGCCTCTACGAAGGAGGCATCCGGCTGCCGTTCCTGGTCCGATGGCCCGGAAAAGTGCCCGCGGGAAAAGTGAATGATCGCTCCGTTGTTTCCGCGGTGGATTTTCTGCCGACCGTGGCCCGGCTTTGCGGGGTGCAGCCGCCTGCCGAATTCGTGGCCGACGGGGAGGACGTGAGTGACATTCTGCTCGGCGGCGAGCGAGCCCGCGTCAAGCCACTGTATTGGGAGTGGCGCACAGACATCAACGGGCATGTGCTGAATCACAGCCCCATGCTGGCGGTGCGGGAGGGAAACTGGAAACTCTTGCTCAATCCGGACCACAGCCGGGTGGAACTGTATGATATCCCGCGCGATTCCTCGGAGGTCCGAAACGTGGCAGAAAGCCGAGCAGACATCGTGGAACTGCTCGCGCGACAAGCGATCGAATGGCAGGCGACACTGCCACCCGGAAAGGTGAGTCCAAATGCGGGGAATATCATCTATCGGTGGCCGAAATGACCTGCCGACATTCGCCAAAGGGGCAGTTGC